>WTIY01000008.1 GCA_011525065.1 Flavobacteriales bacterium | reverse complement strand
CGCCTTCAATAAAATGATCCCCTTGGGAAGCGTAGTCACTGTAGAGGCCCAAATATCTCGAGCGTTCAGAACCTCTATGGAAGTATACATCGATGTCTGGCTGGAAGATAGAAAAAGCGGCAAGCGGACCAAAGCCAACGAAGCAATTTTTACTTTTGTTGCCGTGGATGAGCAAGGGCGCCCGATGGCTGTGCCAGAAATTAAGCCAGAAACACAACTCGAAAAGGACCGTTTTGCTGCCGCTTTGAGAAGACGACAATTGAGCCTAGTTTTAGCGGGAAAGCTGAAGGCCCATGAGGCGACTGAGCTCAAAGCAATTTTTGAACAGTAACCCCATCGATCATGTTACACGCTTTACAACAGAGTTACGGCGGCCTGTTTGAAAAAGCCCTAATCGAAGACATCAATCAAGTTGGCACCATTAAAGAAGTGCCAGAGGGTTTTTTGCTTATCGATTTTGGTCAATACATACGGTCTATGCCTCTGCTTGTTTCAGGAGCGATCAAAGTGCTGCGAGAAGATACAGACGGCAATGAACTCTTGCTGTATTTTTTAGAGCAAGGCGAAACTTGCGCCATGACCTTAAACTGCTGTTTGGGCCAAACGAAAAGCCAAATTCGTGCCATCGCTGAAACAGACACCAAACTCATCATGATTCCTGTGGAAAAAATGGAGGAGTGGACCGGGAAATATCGATCTTGGAGAAATTATGTCTTTGAAAGTTACCACAATCGGCTGATGGAAATGCTTGAAAGTATCGATTCCATCGCTTTTTTACGCATGGATCAGCGGCTTTTGAAATACCTGCGCGAAAAAGTTCAAATCAATCAGAATAAGGTTATCCACGCCACACATCAAGACATCGCCGATGACCTGCACACGTCAAGAGTGGTTGTGTCAAGACTGTTAAAGAGTTTGGAAAATAGTGGGGTCATTCGATTACACCGCAACAACATAGAAGTCCTTGAAGAGAACTGGCCAAACCTGTAACTTGAGTTACCCAAAACTGAAAAAAGACGGCTTATCTTTGGTCTGAATTTAATCCACATGGAACTACATTTAATCTTAGGTTATCTTGCCGCGATCTTAATAGGGCTGATCTTAGGGCTTATTGGTGGGGGTGGTTCAATTCTCGCCTTACCCGTTTTGGTCTATTTATTCGATATTGACCCGGTGACGGCGACGGCCTATTCACTGTTTATAGTTGGTATTGCGGCCCTGGTGGGTACCCTCAAAAACTATGGCCAAAACTTAGTCGAGGTCAAAACCGCAATGGTGTTCGCTGTGCCTGCGCTAACAGCGGTTTACCTCACCCGTCGTTATTTGATGCCGGCTATTCCCGATCCCATTTTCAGCACAGAATCTTGGGCCGTATCCAAAGCCATGGGGCTCATGATATTTTTTGCCATCATCATGGTTTTTGTCTCAATTTCCATGATCAAAGATCGTCAAGACAACAGCGCACTGCCTGCGGCCAACCCCCAATACAATTATCCAATGATCGTCCTGGAAGGATTTCTCGTTGGGATCCTAACGGGTATTGTTGGCGCCGGTGGCGGATTTTTGATTATTCCTGCCCTGGTCCTTTTAGCAAAACTCCCCATGAAAAAAGCAGTAGCTACTTCATTGTTGATCATTGCGATCAAATCATTGATTGGGTTTATTGGCGATGTTCAAGTCCTTGAGATCGACTGGAGCTTTCTCCTGTTTTTTGCGCTACTCTCCATTATTGGTATCTTTGTTGGTATAAGATTAAATCGTGTTGTCTCGGGGAAAAATTTAAAGAAAGGCTTTGGCTGGTTTGTTCTACTGATGGCACTAATCATCGTGCTAAAGGAAGGATGGTCCTTGTAACTTTAGTTACGTTATGACAAAAATTAATCGGCTAATTTTGCCTTGTTAACCAGCCCGATAGCAGGCTTCTTTAATTCAAAATGCGTTTTTATGAAAATTGAACAAATTTATACTGGATGTTTGGCGCAGGGCGCATACTATATAGAGAGTAATGGCGAGGTAGCCATCATTGACCCTCTTAGAGAGGTTCAGCCTTATATCGATCGAGCGACAAAGTCTGGCGCCACCATCAAATATGTTTTTGAAACGCATTTTCACGCGGATTTTGTGAGTGGTCATTTGACCTTGTCCAAAACAACTGGTGCGCCAATCATTTATGGGCCAAATGCCAATCCAGATTTTGAGGCCACCATAGCCCGAGATCAGCAGGAATTTCCTCTGGGGGACGTAACAATTATCGCGCTTCACACCCCTGGTCACACCATGGAAAGCACCACCTATTTATTGAGGGATACCAATGGAAAAGATCACGCCATTTTTAGTGGAGACACCCTGTTTTTAGGCGATGTTGGGCGGCCTGATTTGGCGCAAAAAGCAGCACACTTAACCCAAGAAGACCTTGCGGGCATGCTGTTTGACAGTTTGCGACAAAAGATTATGCCTCTAGCCGATGAGGTCATCGTATACCCCGCCCATGGTGCAGGATCTGCCTGCGGTAAAAACATGATGAAAGAAACGGTCGACACCTTAGGCAATCAGAAAAAGATGAATTACGCCCTTCGTGCAGACATGACTAAAGACGAATTTATCAAAGAAGTCACTGAAGGCCTTTTGCCGCCACCTATGTACTTTCCCTTAAATGTAAAAATGAATAAGGAAGGCTATGAAGACATCGACCAGGTGTTGGCACGAGGCGGTCAACGCTTGTCTCCAGATGCATTTGAGGCTGCTGCCAATGAAACAGGGGCTGTGGTCCTTGACGTTAGACACCAAAATGAGTTTGTAAAAGGTCATATCCCGCGCTCAATTTTTATTGGTCTTGACGGCGGCTTTGCCCCATGGGTAGGGACCTTAATTGGCGATGTGTCTCAGCCCATTTTACTGGTTGCCCCTGAGGGCCGAGAAGAAGAGGCTGTGACTCGCCTATCGCGCGTCGGTTTTGATCAGACCTTGGGCATTCTCAAGGGCGGATTTCAAGCTTGGAAAACTGCGGGCAAAGACTATGACAGCATTTCCTCAGTGCCCGCCTCGCAATTGGCTGAGGCTTATGCTCAAAGTGCCGTGTCCGTTTTCGATGTGCGCAAGCCTGCTGAATTTCAGTCCGAACATGTTGAAGGGGCGACTAACGCTCCTCTAGATTTTTTGAACGATCACTTGGCCACATTCCCTCAGAATAAGCCCTTTTACATTCACTGCGCTGGTGGATACCGCAGTGTGATTGCTGCCTCGATACTCAAAAGCCGAGGCATTCACAATTTAATCGATGTCGCCGGTGGATTTAAAGCCATCGCTCAGACGGAATTGCCAAAGTCCAACTATGTTTGTCCCTCGACTCTTTAACCAAGGTGTTCATATAATTCGGACCACTAGGTGATCAAAGGTTTTTTCCTCTTTGTAACTTATGTTACTGGATAAAGTCGGAGGCTTTTCTATTTTTAACCCGTGGTTTTGGGAAGAAACGTCCTCTCATTATCGCAAAAAACTCAAGCCTTAATCATGAAAAAACTCTTACTTCTTATGTCATTTTTCTCAAGCTTTTATACCACTACCGCACAAACCAGCGATGTAATCACCGTACTCAACAAAACAGAATTTGCCGAGGCCATTCAGGGCGATAACACCATCTTGTTGGATGTACGCACTCCACAGGAATATGCCCAGGGGTTTATTGAGGGGGCGCAGAACGCGGACTATTTTAATCAAGCTGACTTCATTAAGCACATCTCCGCATTGGATAAATCACAAGCTGTTTTTTTGTATTGTCGCTCTGGCAACAGAAGCATGAAAGCAGCACGTCAGCTCGTGTCTCTTGGGTTTGAAAAAATTTACGACCTCGCTGGTGGATATATGGCGTGGGCCAGTTATTAAATTATGATCTTAGACGCACCGTATTGGGAGGGGCGCTATGCGTCCAAAAATACTGGCTGGGACATAGGCGACATCTCAACCCCAATAAAAGTATTTGTTGACGGCCTGTCTGACAAATCCCTCCGGGTCTTAATTCCAGGTGCTGGCAATGGCCATGAGGCCATTTATATGAGAGAAAAGGGGTTCGATAAAGTCACCGTTTTAGATTGGTCGGTCTCTGCGCTAAACAACATCAAATCGGCCCGTCCAGATTTTCCCGAAGATCATTTGATCAAGGGTGATTTTTTCGAGCATCTGGGACAATACGATCTAATTCTAGAACAAACTTTTTTTTGCGCCATAGATCCAAAACTGCGTGAAAAATACGCCGCAAAAGTCGCGCAATTACTCAAGCCTCAAGGACGGCTTGTTGGCCTGTTATTTGATGCTCCCTTAAATGAGGACCATCCGCCATTTGGAGGTCACAAAGAAGAATACCTCTCTTATTTCAAGCCACATTTTGCCATTAAAACATTTGAACGCGCCTACAATTCCATTGATGCGCGAAAAGGTCGCGAATTATTCATCCAATTGATCAAGCCCTAGCTTCATTTTGCTTTTTTCCCATCGCATCGCATTAGAAAATGCCTCATTTTGGATTCATTGAGGTAATTTCTCAGGACTACATCTTGTAGACCCAATCTGCGGGATTGAGTTTTTGAGTGTTTTGATAAACAAAAAACTTGAGCAGCGTTTGGCCGGTTTTGGGATGGGTAAATACCGTACCTAAGGACTGTTTGGCATAAACTCTCTGGCCTTTTTTAACGTTTACCTCAACCAAATTGTTGTAAATGGTAATGTAGTTACCATGGCGCACATAAACCGCTTTATTCGCCCCTTTAAGCTGCTGTATCTGCAAAACTTCACCGGCAAAAACGGCTCGCGCATCAGCGCGCTTCTCTGTAATGATTTCGACCCCATTGTGGTCCTGCGTCACATTTGGAAATTGTGGGTGACGGCGTTTCCCGAATGGGGTAATGACACGGCCTTTGGCGACAGGCCAAATCAAGCGCCCCTTGTTGTTTTTAAAGTCAGCAGCCAGGGCTTCAGCCTCCGGTGTCAATTCGAAAGTGGCAATCTTTTCGCTCTTTCCCCTGGCCTTATTGGCCGCTGCAATGGCCTCCTTAATCAAGCGGTCAATCTCCTTCTCGATACGACGAGCTTCCCGCTGCCGATCCTGTATTTGGGCGGTGTAAGTACGCTCGTCCCTTTTCAGCTCGGCAAGTAAGCGATCTTGGTCCTTGCGCTCTTGATCGAGGCGCGTCTTGGCCAATCTACTCTCTTGAACCAATTTTTCTTTCTCAGCCTTTTGTCGCAACAGCAATTCGTTGAGTTCTCGAAGGGCCTTTTTTCGCTCCTCAATTTCAAGACCCTGTGCCCTTCTAAACTGACTGTATTGTTTCATGTATTGAAGACGTTTATAGGCCTGCAAAAAATTTTCTGAGGACAGAATAAACATAAGGCGACTTTGCTCTGACTTGCTTTTATACGATTGTCGAATCATTTCAGCATAGTCCTCTTTTAAGTCCTTGAGTTCTTCTTGAAGCTGGTCAATGGTGTTCAGGTTGCTGTTAATTTCACGGGTCAAATAATTTGCTTGCTGGTTGGTTAATCGAATCAAGCGTTCTCGGCTTTTGATCTTTTGGTCTAAACTCTGTACTTGAGTCAAAAGGTTGGTCTTTTGGTCTTTTGTGTCAAACAAAAGGGCATTAATCGATTCGATTTCCTTTAAAATCTCTAAACGTTGTTGTTCTAATGCCTTCTGACGCTGATTTTGGCCCAATGCCTCTAGGCCCAAGAGTATAAGGATAACACAAAGCAATAACTGAATTGGATTTCTCAAAGTCATGGGTTAATCGCTTTGAATCCTTTGGGTATCTGGTAACTGAAGTTAAGACGATCCAAGAGGTCGATTTGTTTAAAATTCAGCTCTATGGCCGTGGTTTGGCCCGGCAATCTCACCGACAAATTCAATTGCTCGGGAAACAACTGTTTTGCCACTTCGGCATAGTTCGAGTAAGTTAACTCCACAGAAGTCGGCACCACTCCAGTTGAGCCCAATTCTGCACGCTCAAGCCTGAAATTATCCGGACGGATCGAATTGTGGATGTTCCATCCAATACCCGTGTCCAAAGGCCCTAAAATATATTGGTTGTTCCTAATGCTCATGTCTGCATTACGCCCCATAGTCATAATCGATTGGCCCAATAAAATATTCTGCAACTGGGTCATAGAAACTGGGATGCCAATCCAACGCGCGATTTCAGAGGTAGGCCCCTCATAATAGGTTTTGTTCAAGGACTCATAATAGGACACCTTGTCCTTAGTGATCAGGGCTTTGGCCAAAGTCACCCCAAAAACGGAGGCCTTCATCCAAATCGTGTCCCCATATTTCATTCTAAGAGACAGATTGACCTTTTGGCGTTGGCCTTTTGATTCATACACCAACTGTGTGCGGGCAGCATAATAGGAAAACTCAGGGCGCGTCTGCTTGTGCGCTCGAATCACCTGGCCCGCAGTCCATTTTGGATTTGGGGCCGTACTGCTCAGACTGGCCGCGGTACGACAACTTTGACTCAATAGAATCAGGGTCAAAACCAAAAAAATAGGTCCAAAGTACTTTTTCATTGTTGCGCCTTTTCTTGCCAATTTTTAGCCTCTTTCTTTTGATCGAGTTCAATATAAATGGACGCGGCTTCCAGACATAAGTCTCGATAAGCCTGTGACCCGGAAATGGCGAAATCTACACCCGCCAAAATTTGAATTTCCGCCAAGGTTAACTGGCCCAGATAACGATAACCTCGTGCGGTCATTACATAAGCCATTGGTGAGGCTGGATAAAAGGCTAACGCCATTTCTGCATGATTTAGACCTTTTTGATAATCCCCTTGAGCATAGTGTGTTCTGGCCAAAATCAACAGACCCTTTTTGTGATTATTACTCAAGTTCACCGCCCTTTGAGCGTATTTCTGAGCCCGATCAATATCCGCTCTGTCCAGAAAATACGCGGCTATTGCCGCAGCTACATCAGCATTGTCCTCGCCGGTGGGCTTAGGTATCAAACGTTCAAAAGCGGCCTTGTATTGCTCCTGCTGGGAATGTCCTAAAAGGGCCTCGATGGCTTTTACTCTGGTCTCAGAGGGGACATATTCCTCAGTAAAAATTGCTGTGAGCTCGGACAATACGTCGCCCACGACCCCTTTATTCAAGTGTTCTATAAACCCATTCTCTGAATTTTGATTACCCTCTGAAGAGCCGCTTGGCAATTCGATTTTCAGCGATTGTTCACGCTTCAATTCGTCAATATTACTCAGTGCTGCTAACCTAAAGTCTGGATGCTCTTGCGCTTGCTGAAAATCAGAAATCGCTTGCTGAACATCTTGAGTTAAGCTGTGGTTTTTTCCCCGTTCATAGGCCAAGGCTGCACGCTGTTCGAGGGTCATGTCAGGAATACGGCCAGCACGCTCAAGGACCGCAAGGGCCAAGCTTGGGTTTTCCATCGCACGGTGCTTTATGGCCTCTAAATAAAGAGATAAAAACTCCGTCTTTTTTTGCCCAGAAGCTTTGATTTGTGCTTCCTGCTGGGGACCAGCCTGAGCCAAACAGCTCGAGCCAAACACAACGATAAAAGCCCCTATGACACCAAAGATTTTCATATAAGTTGGGTGTAATCTCCGAGGCTCACTTTAGTGAAGTTTCCGTCATAAGTCACATGATTCCCAATCATGGCCTCTTTTAACTTTGCATTGCGAACAGTACTGTTCCCTTGAACAATACTGTGGGAAATTTCAGTATTGTCAATTATGGTGTTTGGGCCGATAGAAACAAAAGGCCCCACGGTTGAATCTTTAAGAATCACGCCCTCTGCGATAAAGCAAGGCTCGACAATTTCGGTGTTTTCAATCACGACATTTTCTGCTCTTAGCCTAGCGCCATCTTGTTGTAGGAAGCCCAACATTTGGGTATTGGTCTTGACCGTAATGTCTTTGTTGCCGCAATCCATCCAATGGTCCACCGTGCTGGTCTTGAATATTTTTCCTTTGGCCATCATGCCTTTGATGCCATCGTTGATTTGATATTCACCTCCATGGGTGAGTCCTTGGTCTAAAACAGACTGCAGTTCTTTTTTAAGCAAGCCAATGTCTTTAAAATAATAAATGCCGATAACGGCTTGATCACTGACAAATTCCTCTGGTTTTTCGACTAAATCAGTGATGTGTCCCTGATCATTCAAGGCCACCACGCCATAGGCCTGAGGGTCTTCTACTTTTTTAGTCCAAATGACGCTGTCCGCAGTTCTGTCTAAATCAAAGCTGGCTCTGATTAACGTGTCCGCATAAGCCACAACTGCTGGCCCGCTTAAGGATGGTTCAGCGCACATGATGGCGTGTCCTGTTCCCTTTGGCTGAAGTTGTCGATAAATACTAGCCTTAGCACCAAGACCTTGAGCTAAGACCTCTAAGGCTTCCACGACCTCTTGACCAAAAAATGCAGGGTCACCCAAAACAAAGGCTACTTCACTGATGGGTTCATCTAATAAAGCGGCTATGTCCTTAACCAAGCGGTGAACTATGGGAAGGCCAGCCACTGGGATTAAAGGTTTGGGAACGGTTAACGAATGTGGGCGTAATCGCGAGCCGCGGCCCGCCATGGGGACAATTATTTTCATCTTGAGTATTTATTGTATTCCTGTGCTGCCAAATCCGCCAGCACCTCGGTCTGTTTCTGATAATTCATCGGTAATGGTCCAATCCGCACGCTCGTGTTTTGCAATCACTAATTGAGCGACACGATCCCCGTGCTCAATGGTAAATGGTTCTTGGGATAAATTCACCAATATTACCCCAATCTCACCACGATAATCCGCGTCTATGGTTCCTGGGGCATTGAGTACCGTGATGCCAAATTTGGCGGCAAGACCACTTCTGGGTCTCACCTGAGCTTCATGCCCAACAGGCAATTCGATAAAAAGCCCTGTTTTAACTATGGTCCTTTGTAATGGGGCCAAAACAATTGGCTCGCCCGTAACAACCGCCCGCAAATCCATTCCAGCAGATCGCTCTGTTTCATAAGTTGGGTCTGGATGTCCTGAGGTATTGATTAGTTTAACGTTCATGTTTGTTTCATTATAATGTCAAGGCACTTGATTTCCTGGATATGCCAAAACCGGTTTCATCACGATGTCTCGAAGCACAAAATAATGCTCATGACCCCCGCGAAAATAGACCACAACAGCTCGATCAGGCTGATTAACCTGATCCTCTAAGTGGGCGGGCAGCGAGCAAGGCGTTTGATTCAAATCCGCTGCTCCTGGGTCTTGGAAAAAACTTGCCTTAAAAAAGTCTGGACGCTGCTCTTGGCTGACCAAATCTGCAGACTGCCCCATGTAGCACATGCGCTTATATTCAACAGGCCCTGTGCCAGCGCGCACCTCAAAACTCAACCGAACCCCTTTAGGCCCTTGTTCAAGACCTGAAACCCAAGGCTGTGCTTCTGCCCAAAGCACCTCAGATGGGGCCCGTAGATCACGGCTTAAGTCCTTGCTGCTCAGACAAGCCGTTGTGAGTAATGCCGTGCTCATCATCACCAGTCGACTAAGTCCCATGATCAATGGCTTGAGTTGCCCTCCAGGCTGTCGACCTAGCCCCCATTTAATACGCTGCATCAATTCCATTTTTCGCTCCCATAAAGGTATAAAAAAACCTCCCCAATCGGGGAGGTCCTGTCTGTTTAAATCGTTCAGAAATAACGGGTTTAACCGGCCAAAGCCTCAGCCCCACCAACGATTTCAAGAATCTCATTAGTAATGGCCGCTTGACGGGCTTTATTGTATTCCAAGGTCAAGCGATCTTTCAGCTCCTTTGCGTTGTCGGTTGCCTTGTGCATGGCCGTCATTCTGGCTCCGTGTTCACTGGCAACGCTATCCCGCAAGGCCTTGAACAATTGAGTCTTTAAGCTCTTGGGAATCAACTCCGCGACAATCTCTTCTTGGGAGGGTTCAAAAATAAAGTCCGTGGTCCCTGATTGTGCTGCGTCTTGCTCCTGAGGCTCTAATGGCAAAAAGGTCTCATTCATGACGATTTGAGTCGCCGCATTTTTGAATTTGTTGTAGATCAGCACGATTTTGTCGTAGTCTCCCGCAGCGTACTTGTCCATTAACATGGCTGCAATTCCTGCGGTAGCTTCAAAGTTTAAATCGTCAAAAATCGCATTGTCATTGTGGATCACGCGATCGGAATTCTTATAAGCGTCATTCCCTTTTTTACCCAAAGTAACCAAGTCGACTTGAGCATCGGCATATTGCTCGTTTAATCGCTTTGATTCTTTAACAACATTACTGTTAAAGGCTCCGGCAAGTCCACGATTGGAGGTGATCACCACTGCCAAAACTTTTTTAACTGGACGCTGAAGGGTGTAAGGACTATTGGTTTCGCCATCCAAAGCGGCGCTCAAATTTTGCAATAAGGCACTCAAGGTCTCTGCGTAAGGTCGCATGGCGACAATAGCATCCTGAGCTTTTTTTAGCTTAGCAGCAGACACCATTTTCATGGCGCTGGTGATTTGCATGGTCGAGCCCACCGATGAGATCCTATTTCTAATTTCCTTTAAGTTAGCCATGTTTCCTTACTTTACTTAAAATGGTTATTGCCATTGTCCTTTTTGAGTTTCCCCTAGAATTAGTATCGAGATGAAAGGTCTTTTGCCACTTGAGTTAACACCTCAATGGCCTGGTCCGTTAACTTTCCGGCCTTCAACTCGTCTAAACTGCTTCTGTGTTTAGTGTTGAGCAACTCGATGTAATCTCTTTCAAATTCTTTTACTTTTTCCACAGGAACATCGCGAAGCAGGTTTTTCGATCCGGCATAAATAATGGCTACCTGATCTTCGACCGTATAAGGGTCGTTTTGTGCCTGCTTTAAAATTTCTACGTTGCGTTTTCCCTTTTCGATCACATTCATGGTGGCTGCGTCAAGGTCACTACCAAACTTGGCAAAGGCCTCTAGCTCACGATACTGAGCTTGATCTAGCTTTAAGGTACCCGCAACTTTTTTCATGGACTTAATCTGGGCAGATCCCCCTACACGAGATACAGAAATACCTACATTGATCGCTGGACGAACCCCTGAGTTAAACAAGTCGCTTTCTAAGAATATCTGACCGTCGGTAATGGAAATTACGTTTGTCGGAATATAAGCCGATACGTCTCCCGCTTGAGTCTCAATAATCGGTAAGGCGGTCAGTGACCCCCCACCTTTCACTTTGTCTTTTAAAGAAGCTGGCAAGTCGTTCATGTTTTTGGCGATGTTGTCATCGGCAATAACTTTGGCCGCACGCTCTAAAAGTCTTGAGTGTAAGTAGAACACATCCCCAGGATAGGCTTCACGCCCTGGAGGACGACGCAACAGTAAAGACACCTCACGGTAAGCTACCGCTTGCTTAGACAGGTCATCATAAATAATAAGCGCTGGACGTCCTGTATCACGGAAGTACTCTCCAATCGCTGCTCCGGCAAAAGGTGCATATACCTGCATCGGGGCAGGATCAGAAGCATTTGCCGCGACAATGGTTGTATAGGCTAGAGCGCCTTTGTCTTCAAGGACTTTAGCAATGTTCGCCACTGTAGATGCCTTTTGTCCTACAGCCACGTAGATACAATATACTGGCTCTCCAGCATCATAAAATTCTTTTTGATTCAAGATGGTGTCAATACAAACCGTAGTCTTTCCCGTTTGACGGTCACCGATCACGAGCTCACGCTGTCCGCGACCCACAGGAATCATGGCGTCAATGGACTTGATCCCCGTTTGCAACGGCTCATTTACGGGTTGACGGAAAATTACCCCTGGCGCTTTACGCTCAAGCGGCATCTCGAAAGTCTCACCTTCAATGGCGCCTTTACCATCGATGGGTTGTCCCAAGGTATTCACCACACGTCCAACAATGCCTTCTCCAACATTAATCGAAGCAATACGCTGCGTTCGTTTTACAGTAGCACCCTCTTTAATTTCTTTAGACGGTCCCAATAAAACCACCCCTACATTGTCTTCCTCAAGGTTCAGAACGATCCCTTCAAGGCCGTTTTCGAACTCAACCAATTCACCGTATTGTGCATTTGACAAACCGTAAACTCGAGCGATACCGTCACCAACGGTCAATACCGTTCCGACTTCATCTAAAGAAGCGGTAGACTCAAGTCCACTGAGTTGTTGTTTCAATATTGCTGATACTTCAGCTGGATTTACTTCTGCCATTGTTTTAGCTATTGTGGGCCAGAGCCCATTGAATTATATACTTTTACTAAATTCTTGTTTAATTTTTTGAAATTGATTAGCGATGCTTGCGTTGTACTGCATATCGCCTACCCGCAGGATGAACCCACCCATAATGCTCGGGTCAACCTCAGCAGACAGCTCTATGGTGCTGCCACCGGTCATGTCTTTTGCCTTTTGCATGATTTGTGCTTCCAAGTCCTGAGTTAAAGGCGCAGCGGTAATGACTCTGGCCATCTCAATGCCTTGAGTCTTTCGATACAAATCAAGAAAGGACTCTGCGACTTGTCCAAGTAACGACACTCGCTTATTGCTTGCCAAAAGCCCCATAAGATCTTTTGTTTCTTGTGTGGCGCCGGCAAAAACTTCGCCCATGACCTTTTGTTTGTCATCCGTCTTAACCACTGGACTTCTCAAAACAGCACGCAAGTCGTTGCTCACTGAAAGGGTCTCGACAATACGCTCCATATCAACCAAAACCGCCTTCACCTGGCTCTTTTCTTCAGCCTGGCTCAACAGTGCTTTTGCGTATCTCAATGCGGCTCTATTCCCTGTCATCGGTCCTGATTTATGATTCTTCTAATAAACTTTTAACCAATTCTTGCTGCTTGTCGTCTGTGGCCAAATTTTGCTTAACTACTTTCTCAGCGATGTTTAAAGACAAAGTGGCTACTTGATTTTTTAGATCGGCGATGGCGGCTTTCTTCTCGCTCTCGATGGCGGCTTGGGCCTGAGCGACCATTTTATCCGCTTCCACCTTGGCTTCATCCTTGGCGTCGCTGATCATTTTATTTTTGATGTCTCGCGCTTCTTTCAACATGGCGTCGCGTTCAGCACGAGCTTCTTTGAGTAATTTCTCATTGTCCGCTTGCAAGTTGGCCATTTCCTCTTTGGCCTTCTGAGCAGAGTCCAAAGCATCTTTGATGCCTTGTTCGCGCTCATTGACTGCATTCAATATAGGTTTCCATGCAAACTTTTTAAGCAATAAAACCAAGGCGATAAACAAAAGGGTTTGCCAAAAGAACAAGCCAACTGAAAATTCTCCTAATAATTTTTCCATAATTACGGCCCGAAAATCGGGAAGTTATGTTATTTATCTTTTCACCTATTCAGGTGTGAGTTGCTTTAAACTGTCGCCCCAACCAACCGTTGAGGCAACAGAATAATTTGACGATTAAGCCGCAAAAATCGCAGCGAAACCGATACCTTCAATCAAAGCCGCTGCAATAAGCATCGCCGTTTGAATTTTTCCGTAAGCCTCAGGCTGACGAGCAATGGCCTCCATGGCTTTACCCCCAATTTGACCGATACCGATACCTACACCGATAACTGCTAAACCTGCTCCTACAATAGTTGGAATAGTCATAACTAATATTTATTTAAAATTAAACATTCTATTCACTTACAAATGTTGCACTTCCCCGTCGTGTTCCACAGCGTGATCGTGACTTTCACTTGCGAATCCAAAATACAAAGCAGAAAGCATGGTGAAAATGTAGGCCTGTAATAATGCCACCAAAAGCTCAATAAGCGAAATGGCAAAAGACAGACCAAAACCAAGTGGTCCTGCAATCCAGTTTTGGAAAATATAAATCAAACCGATAAGGCTTCCTAGTACGATATGTCCTGCCTGCATGTTGGCGTACAAACGAATCAACAGCGAAAAGGGTTTGATGAAGATTCCCAATACTTCGATGGGAATCAATATTATGTATAAAGGGATTTTGGCTGCCCAAGGCATCCCATGACCTAATGGGTCAAAAATGTGTTTCCAGTAGTCTTTGGTTCCGGTGAGATTCGTCAACAAAAAAGTTATGATGGCCAAGGCTGTGGTCACCGCAATGTTACCCGTGACGTTTATCCCAAGTGGGGTCAATCCAAATAAGTTCAAAAACCAAATAAAGAAAAAGACCGTCAACAAATAAGGCATGTACTTTTGATACTTCTCTTCTCCAATATTGGGAATAGCAATGTCGTCTCTGATGTAAAGCACGATGGGCTCAAAAAATCGACCAACGCCCTTTGGGATGCTTTTGTTTTCAGCATAAGACTTGGCTAAAGACGAAAAAATCAAGAACAACAGCACGCTCACAACCATGATCATGAATACACTTTTAGTGATGGAGAAATCAAGCGGCGCCACATTGGTCACATGATGCTGATCGTCATACTTAAAAGTGCCCTCTGCGTCTGTCTCATAAATTTTATACGTGTGGGTGTCGAGTTTAAAGAATTTACCGTTTGAGGCAACCACGGTTTCCCCGTGATGCAAAGCGCTCGAGGAGAAGACATGAAGACCGTCTGACCAAAGGATAACCGGTAGAGGGAATCCTACAGAGTGATGCGCTCCCTGGTCATCAGTGTATGAAAACAAACCGAAATCATGAGTGTCCAAATTGTGGTGCTTGACATAAGCACTCACTTCTGTTTTTCTGTCTTCAGGAGTATTCCCTTTCTCTTTGTTGTCGGAAGCCCAAAGATTTAGGGCGCCAAAGCATACAAAAACAATAAAAAATAGTGCGGCTAATCGATCTTTTTGCATCCTTCGTTTTGTTGGTAAACTGTCAATAAAAATCGCGGCAAAAATACCACATATGATTAGAAAGTAAAAGGAAATCAAAGGTTTTTTTGAAGGCCTGTTCGCCGATGTAAATTACAGAGCGTTAAGGCGTTTAGCCAAAAACCTCAATTCCATGAACAGGCACAAGGTATAGGGCACGAAAAAGGCCCCAAACTCACTGGCCGAAATCGATTGGTCTCGGTTTATTTCAGGCCAAACCACAATAAAAAAGAATAGAAATTTTAGTCCACTTGTGCCGATGAACGTCCAACCCACATTCATGGACCGCTCACTCAGGACATTGGTGACTAAGTACACCAATAACAGCCCAAGAGATATATTTACTCCATAAGACCACAATATATCGGGCGGAAAAAGACCGAGGCCAGCCCACGCTCTTACACTTATATGCAGGGCAAACACCAATACACTGGCCAGCAGAAACTCCCTGAAAAACCCTTGGAATGATTGCATGACAATCAAGAATTGAGTTTGTTGGTTTGTTGAACAACAAGATAAAGAGACAAAGCCACTCCTAAAAGCGTCCCCAATATTTGTGGTGTTTTTGAATGAATCTCCAGGGCCTCACTCGCCCACTGGCCCAGCTTATGCCCCAAATAAATGATAGCGCCCATCTCCAGTCCAATTCCTGAGAGCACTAACCACCGCTTCCAAGAATTTTGATTCGACGGCATAACAAAAGAGACGACGGTGAATGAAAAAGAACCTAGGCTGAAGTCGCCTCGGTGGATTCAGTTTTTTTGAGCCGATGCTGACGGTCAAATAGACTCGTTTTTTGAGTGACGTTGGGTTCAACGGCAGGCTTGGTTCCTTCTTGCATGCTGCATGTACCATTAAAAATGGCGCCCGGCTCAACCGATAGTTTGCCAACAACAACTTGTCCCTGGATTCTGGCTGATGATTTCAACGTTAAGGTTCCGCTGACATGCAGTTCGCCCTCAACACGGCCTTCTAGGTCCGCATCACCACAAACCAATTTTCCTTTGATCAGGCCCGATTTTCCTAGGACGACTTTAGAAGGCTTCTCTAGAGTGCCTTCGATGGTTCCGTCGATTCGGAAAAACCCGCTTGAGGTGATGTCACCCACAAGCTTTGTTCCTTCGTTGATTCTGTTTTGACTTACTGAAGGTTCCATAAATTGCTTTTGTTTTTTTTCACTAAACATACTTGCACGCTTTACTGTCCAGACTCACTGGACTCAGGACTCTGAAGGTCAAGATAATCAATTAAATTTTTATGCCATTGCACCACGCGGTAATTTTCGGTGGAAATCACAAAAAACGGACGATCGAGCTTAAAACTGCGTTCTCGGGCTAAAGTTTCTCCAAATCCTTTGGCGCCAAGAGGCGATTTCAGGCCGTGTATCACCACAAATGATTCGCCTGGAGTGTAATAGTCCCAGCTGGCAAATAACTTTTCTCTTGGGAAGTTGGCCAAAGCCGATTTAGCCGCCTCCAAATAGGCTTGCTGAGCCTCCTGCTGTTCCCCTTTAAAACGATAAACGATCTTGTATTTGTCTCCCTCTGAACTAAATTCTGACGAGGCCAGTCCCGGTAAAACTCGAGTGTAAATCTCTTGAGCCTGTTTGCCCTCCTCAGACTGAGGATAGGTTAAGGCAACAAAATTAATGGCATTTTTGTAGGCCATAAATCCTTCTACATACATTAATGCCGTCGCCTTGAGCAGCTCAAATTTGGGCAAAATATCATTGCCCGTGTATGCATTAATGTATTCATCACAAAGGGCCATTACCTCCTGGTATTGGCCTTCTTCAAAAAGCTTATACAATGATTTGTATTTGAACTCTGGGCTCGATTCATCGCTGGCCAATTGAGTTTGCGGATTCCTCAAGATTTCGGCATATCGGGAATTCGGATGGCGCTCAATAATGTCCTCTTTCCAAGCCAATGCCGCCTGCTCGTTTTTCAGCAGATCGTATATTTTATACAGGTAATACTTCGACGGCAACACAAGGCGCTCTTGGGGGTCAAAAGTAAGCAGCTTTTCTAGCTTGTCTGCTGCTCGCTCATATTCTCTGAATTTTTCCTTGTAGACCAGTCCGAGCTGATAATAGGCAAAGTTCCTATCCCGTTTTAGAGAGTCGATGATCGCCAAATCTGAAGGAATCCTTCCAATGTAGGTGTTGGGATCCATGATGGTGCGATTCTCTATGGCCATCCCTTCCTCTTCTCCGGCAATTTCGTCCTCACCAGGAGTCATCAATGACTTACTGGCATTTCTCCAGTTGTCTTCTAAAGCGCGGTTACCCCAGATGCTTCTGAACTCTTGTTTACCGTATGCCACAGTGGTGCTGTTATAAAAGTAAAAGGCGCCTCCGGCGTTATTTTTTCCAGACTTTTTGGTGTAAAACTCGTTGTTCCTTTCACGCTTTTCTCGCTTTACTGCAGCAATTGAATCCTTCTTTGCCTGCTCGATTAACTTTTGGGTATAGGCCGTGAAATAAGCCAGGCGCTCTTCCGGTGTCATCGCCACCAAGCCCAAGATAGAATCATTTACCGCCGCGATTTGCTCGTATTTAATCACATCCGCCAGATTTTCCAAGCGCTTTTTCATCCGACGCCAGGCACGTGAATTTTCTTCCAAGAAGGTCAGGGTGCTGTCGTAATATTTTCCTGATTTTTGATACTCGGCCAAGTCAAAATTGATGTCTGCCAAGGTGCTGTAATTCGCTGCTTGGAGCCTGCGGTCTTCGTTGTAGAATTCTATGGATTTGTTATAATAAGCCACCGCAGTATCGATATTGCTCATAATGCGGTAAGCATTGGCTGTT
>WTIY01000223.1 GCA_011525065.1 Flavobacteriales bacterium | reverse complement strand
AAGTATGTCAGCTCGTGCTCAAACCGACGCACACCGTTTCAATCACATGACATAGTTAATTACTTTCCTCAGCACTGGTTGTCAAAGGCAGCCGAATGCTTTGCAAATCTACAATAAAGACACTGCAAGCTCGTGCTCAAAACGAAGCACACCGACGCAAAAAAAAATAGCATCGCTACTTTTTTTTTTTTTGCTAATGCATATCTCAATTCGATTATGTACAGAAATTCACAATCAATGATCTGTCATCTTGTGCTCAAAGCAAAGCACACAATTTCAAAAGAAATGGCATGATTACTTTTTTGCTAAGCTAGCTTACATGGACCGACGTACACCAATCGTGCAATGGTTGTTAAGTACAGCCAAATACTTTCCAAATACACCATCTCGCATTCAGGGTATTGGACTAAAAGAGATTGAAAAAGACATTGCAAAGCGCCATAAACTAGCTTTTAGGAGTGAAGCTTTCACTTCTTTGGAAATCGGAGGTAATTATCGCTGGAGAAGAGGTCAAGAGACACATCAGTTTAATCCACTTTCTATAGCCAAATTACAGGAAGCAGTAAGGCAAAATAATAGCGTGACTTACAAGGAATACGCTGATTTGATTAATGAGCAGACCAAGCAATTAATGACCCTACGGGGGCTTTTTGAATTCGATGCTCTAGATCCAATCCCCTTAGAAGAGGTTGAACCTTGGACAAACATCGTCAAACGATTCAAAACAGGCGCCATGTCATACGGGTCGATCAGTAAGGAGGCCCATGAAAATTTAGCCATAGCCATGAACAGAATCGGCGGCAAGTCCAATTCTGGAGAAGGTGGAGAAGATGAGGAGCGATTCTACAAGACCGCAGAGGGCGACTGGAAAAATTCGGCCATTAAACAGGTTGCGTCCGGTCGATTTGGGGTGACGTCAAATTACCTGACCAATTCAAAAGAAATTCAAATCAAAATAGCTCAGGGAGCCAAACCGGGCGAAGGAGGTCAATTACCCGGGCCAAAAGTCAATAAGGAAATTGCAAAAACAAGAAATTCAACCCCGTATGTGGGATTAATCTCACCACCACCTCACCATGACATATATTCCATAGAGGATTTGTCCCAGCTGATTTATGATTTAAAGTCGGCCAATCGAGAGTCGAGAATCAATGTTAAATTGGTCTCCGAGGTTGGAGTTGGCACCATTGCAGCCGGTGTGGCTAAGGCAAAAGCAGACGTCATTTTAATTTCTGGTTTTGATGGCGGAACTGGTGCTTCTCCTCTGACCTCACTACGTCATGCAGGCTTGCCGTGGGAACTAGGTCTGGCTGAAGCCCAGCAAACATTGGTCATGAATGACCTTAGAAGCCGAGTCGCTGTGGAATGTGATGGTCAATTAAAGACAGGAAGAGATGTGGCCATTGCCTGTCTGTTAGGCGCTGAAGAATTTGGTTTTGCGACAGCCCCGCTAGTGGCCTCTGGCTGTGTTATGATGCGCGCCTGTCATCTGAATACCTGTCCGGTTGGTATTGCCACCCAAAACCCGGAACTCAGAAAGAAGTTCAAGGGTAAACCTGAGCACGTTGTGAATTACATGTACTTTGTGGCTCAAGAATTACGCGAGATTATGGCATCACTGGGTTTTAGAACCGTAGATGAAATGGTTGGCCAAATGCACAAGCTCAACCGCAATAAGGCCATTGAGCATTACAAATCTTCCGGAATTGACATTAGTCCAATTTTATATCAGGCCAGTGAAGACAGGAATAAAGTAAAATACAACACCCAAAAACAAAATCACGAGCTTGAGAAACATTTGGATTTCAAAATTATAAAACAAGTTCATCAAGCCCTGTTTCGTCGACAACCAACTTATCTTGATCTGCCTATTAACAATATGAATCGAGCCGTGGGAGCCATTTTAAGTAATGAAATCTCACAGATTTACGGGGCACAAGGATTGCCAGATAATACCATCAACATTACTTTTAGTGGTTCAGCTGGCCAAAGTTTTGGCGCCTTTGCCACTAAAGGACTTTCGCTTATTGTCGACGGGAATACCAATGATTATATGGGCAAAGGACTCTCCGGAGGTAAACTTGTTATTCGCGTTCCTAAAACATGTGATATTGTGGCTGAAGACAACATCATTACGGGTAATGTATCGCTTTACGGTGCAACCTCAGGTAAAGCCTTCATTAATGGTCAAGCGGGAGAACGCTTTTGCGTTCGGAACTCCGGCGCCACTGCAGTTGTTGAAGGTATTGGTGATCACGGTTGTGAATACATGACAGGAGGTGTTGCGGTCATATTAGGCAAATTTGGGCGCAATTTTGGCGCTGGAATGAGTGGTGGAATTGCCTACATTCTGGACGAGGAAGATAAAATTGATGACGATTTTGGCGGCACAAGTCTCAATGTTTTAAGTGTGGACAACCAAAAAGACCAATTAGTGCTTCAGGGACTCATTCAGGAACACTATCTGGAGACCTCAAGTCAGGTGGCAAGGAATTTATTGGACAATTGGCCTAAAGCCATCAAACGTTTTAAAAAGATTTTTCCAGAAGAGTATCGACTCGCTCTGGATAAATTGGCCCAAGAACAAAATTTAGAAAGAGATCTTATAAATGCATAACTATGGGTAAACCAACAGGATTTTTAGAATTCTCGCGTCAAAATGAATCAGTGATAGACCCGAAAAAACGGATTGGTAATTACCGAGAATTTACCGTTCCATTGGATAAAACCGAATTACAAAATCAAGGAGCGAGATGTATGGACTGCGGGATTCCCTTTTGCCATAGTGGTTGCCCTTTAGGCAACTTCATCCTTGACTTTAATGATAAGGTATATCAAGGGAAATGGAGAGAGGCTGTTGAAATATTGCACAAGACCAATAATTTCCCCGAATTCACTGGTCGATTGTGCCCTGCTCCATGCGAAGAGGCCTGTGTCCTTGGCATTAATGAAGATCCAGTAAGTATAGAAAATATTGAAAAAAACATCATCGAAACGGCCTTTCAGCAGCAGTGGATCGAACCACAAATTCCAGAAAAACGAACGGGTAAGTCTGTTGCTATCGTGGGGTCAGGTCCTGCTGGCATGGCGGCTGCTCAACAACTCAATAGAGCCGGACATACCGTAATTGTATATGAACGTGATGAAAAAATTGGCGGTTTATTGCGCTACGGCATACCAGATTTCAAATTGGAAAAATCAGTGATTGATCGTAGAGTTGATATACTCAAAGCCGAGGGTATCAAATTCAAGACCAAGGCGCATATCGGTGTCAATGTGGACGTTCAAAAGCTCAAAAAGGATCACGACGCCATTGTCCTTTGTGGGGGCGCTACCGTTCCTCGAGCCATACCGATAAAAGGAAGCGATCTCAAAGGCGTGGTACAAGCCATGACGTTCTTAAAAGCCAACAATCAATACGTGGACGGACTAAGAGACTTTAAAGAAATTGTTTCTGCAAAAGGCAAACATGTTATCGTCATTGGTGGGGGCGATACCGGTAGTGATTGCATCGGAACATCAAACAGACATGGGGCAAAATCTGTTACCAATTTTGAAATTTTAAGCCAACCTCCTTCGATTCGCCCAATCCATCAGCCGTGGCCCTATTGGCCCATGAAATTGCGTACAAGTTCCTCGCATAAGGAAGGTGTTGAACGATTTTTTAGCATTTCAACTAAGGAATTTATTGGAGATGAAAATGGGCAATTGAAAAGTCTTAAAACCGTCAATGTAGAGTGGCAGAAAAATGATAAAAACATCATGGAGCTTATTGAAATCCCTGGCACCGAAAAAGAATGGCCTTGTGACCTTGCATTACTTGCTTTGGGTTTTACCGGTACTGAGACCACCTTGGCAGAGCAATTTGGTGTAAAGCGTGATTATCGAACTAACATAGAGGCGACCACTGCAAATTACCAAACCAATGTACCAGGTGTGTTTGCCGCAGGAGACATGCGTCGTGGACAATCACTAATTGTTTGGGCTATATCTGAGGGCCGTCAAGCGGCACATCACGTGGACAAATATCTTATGGGCAGTTCAAACTTACCCTTAAAGGACGGTAATGATTTACCAAAAATATAAGATTAACCGATAGGTCATCCGCCATAAATCGTTTAGCTTTACTTAGTTTGAATCACCATTGTGTTTCATTTTTATCCTGAAATCATCAGGCAACATGAAAAAACATGTCATCATTATTGGTTCTGGTGCTGGCGGTCTCGCTTCAGCCATTCTTTTTGCCAAGAAAGGGTATCAAGTCAGCGTGTTAGAAAAAAACAAGACCTTCGGTGGCCGAGGAAGCGTGTTTAACGCCAGTGGGTTTCAATTTGACATGGGTCCCTCTTGGTATTTAATGCCCGACATTTTTGAGCATTTTTTCTCGCTTGTCGGTGAAAACATTAACGATTATTTAGATCTAAAACGTCTCGACCCATCTTACAAAATTTGGTTTCAAGAACAAGAGGAACCCATTCAAATGTCCTCAGATTTAAAGCGTGATACAAAAATTTTTGAGCATTATGAGCCTGGCGTGATGGATCGATTAGGTGTTTACCTGGCTGAGGCGGCACAGAAATATCAAATCTCTAAACAATCGTTTATTTATAAACCTTTTGACACCCTATTGGATTTTTTAGATCGAAAAACAATTTTTCTATGGACTAAATTTTCGGTCATTTCATCATTCCATCGGCATATCGCAGCTCATGTTAAACATCCAATTCTCAGAAAAATCTTGCAGTATCCTCTGGTCTTTTTAGGCACATCACCCTACAAGGCCCCTGCAGTCTACTCCTTAATGAACCACATTGATTTTGACATGGGGGTACATTATCCAATGGGTGGAATGACCACGGTTTTTAAGTCACTTTATGACATTGCTAGAAAGAGTGGAGTTAATTTTTTCTTTAATACTCCTGTAAAAAAAATAGAGGTAACAAATGGCAAAATTCAGGGGGTACTCACCGAAGACGATAAAAGGTATACGGCTGAAATTGTGATTTCAAATGCAGATTATTACCACACGGAGATGAACTTAATTGATCCAAAGTATCGACAATTTTCCGAAAGGTATTGGAAGCGTCGAACCGTTGCTCCATCTGGGTTTATTATCTATCTGGGGTTAAAAAAACAATTCGACAGCCTGGTTCACCATAATTTATTTTTCACCGATAAATGGAAAGAGAGTTTCGAGGATATTTTTGACAGTGATCAACTGCCGAAAGACCCATCGTATTATGTCTGTGCACCCAGTAAAACTGATCCAACTGTGGCACCAGAGGGATGTGAAAATTTATTTATTCTTGTCCCCACTGCTACGGGCCTGGACTTGAATGAATCCACCATTCAAAACTACCGTAACAAAATATTGAGCCATATGAGCAGTAAAATGGGGCTAGTTGGACTAG
>WTIY01000082.1 GCA_011525065.1 Flavobacteriales bacterium | reverse complement strand
TTATTAATCTAACTATTCTTAAATCTAATCTTATGAAAACAAAATTATTTTCACTTATGGCCGCCTTTGGTTTTGCCTTTGGGGTCACTGCTCAAAACAGTGTCGTATTAGACGCTGGAGCGAACTTTCTTGGATACGCTAATGTCTTTGATCCTGCCACGGGAGATTTCATCTTTGGCGAGGCTTGGGGTGTGCCAGACATCAAAACCGTTGTTGATCCGGCAGCAGGAACAGTTACACTACAGCCTAATTTCAACACCTATAACGTAAATGATCCTTTTTGGACGGATCCAGCCACCGGTCTGGGCGCTAAAATTTTCGAAGGGAATACATATGTCGAAGACAACACACTTGCTGGAGAAGAGTTAACTTTTTCTGGGAATGTGGACAGCAATACCCTAGATTCAGAGTATGATGCTTTAGCCTTTATCAAGGTGTTTAATTCTAACTACTCTGTGTTAAAAATTGCTACTGCGCCGCTTACTGGAGCAACCTTTGAAGTGGTCTTTACTGACGTTGACCCTGCCGAGGATGCCGTGGTTCAGTACGGATTTCAAGTTATTGGATTGAATGCCAACCCAGATAATGAAGCTGCCTTAGGAAGTGTTGTTGTCAGTGGTGGAGCCTTGAGTGTCGGTGACTTTGACCAGACCTCATTTAGCGTAGCACCAAACCCAGCGAACAGCGTTTGGAACATTCGCTCTGCACAATACGATATGGCTCGTGTAGTCCTGTATGATGTGTTGGGCAAACAAGTCGCTCAATTTGACAATCCAGGTGCCGCTTTGTCTATTGACAACAGCAACTTGAGTAAAGGAGCTTATTTCGCGCAAATCAGTACTCAAGAAGGAAGCACTACCATTCAATTGATGAAAAACTAAACCTTCATCGATTTAGTCTGAATTAAACCTTGTTTAAGTTCAGGATGAACACTTAAAAACCGGTCGAATGACCGGTTTTTTTTATGCCTTCATGGCCAATTCAGCCAAGGAACTCCCAACGCCAGCCCCAAGGGCCACGCCCATGCCTCCCAAACGAACCCCACAGTAAATATTGGGGCTCAAAGCTTTTATCATGGGTGACTTTTTATCGCCAATCCCCATTATTCCTGCCCAGCTTTGGTCCACCTCTACTGAGGTGTGAGGTAGAATCACCTCGCGCAACAATCGCTCTAAGGCCTCTTGTATGGACTTGGTGGTGCGCTCTTCCGTTGTGCGCTCCGAATCAAAGTCCAAGTTTCTCCCGCCGCCTAACAATATTCTTTGGTCAATTTCTCTGAAGTAGTAATACCCTTGGTCCAAATGAAACGTTCCCTTTAACTTAAGGCCTGGAATGGGTCTGGTAATCAACACTTGAGCCCGAGCAGGCTCTACAAGATTGTCCAGCAGTTTAGCGGTATAGCCATTTGTGGCCAACAAGAGTTTTCTTGTCTTAAAAACTCCGTGCTTATGGGTGTTTAAAAACACTTGATTTTTATGTTCCTCATGCGACGCTACTTCTACCCCTCCATAAAAAAGGACGCCTTTACTTGAGGCTTCCTTCACAAGCGCCTCCATAAGCCTTCCCGTATGAATATGGCCTTCATGATGATTCAGAATCCCTTTATCCATGACCTGGGTAAACCCAAATTCGTTATTCACCGTGCTAAAAATGGTTTCCGTGGTCTCAAGGGCCTCTTTAGCCAAATCATCGGCCCATTTCAGGCGATCCAAGCAGCCTTCGTACAATTCGGCCTGTGTGTTCAGGAAGTATTCGTACCCTCCTACCTGTTGAAAGTTCATGGTCCTTGAGCCAACAATAGCCTTTAATTGTTCCAAACCACGCGCTCTTTTTCGAATCAAAGCAATTAATTCTTGCTCCGTGTGATGGGCGGCATCTGCCACAATTTCTGAAACACTGCCAAAGCAAGCAAACCCCGCATTTTTAATGCTCGCTCCAGAGGGCCACGGGCCCCTTTCAAGGATCAGCACTCGGGCTTTTGGCTGGTGCTTTTTGAGTTCAACGGCGCAGGTCAGCCCCACGATCCCAGCCCCGACAATCAAATAGTCAGCCTGTTGTGTCAAATAAGATTCCCAATACGAGGCGGTGTTTGTGTTCATTGCGCTTTGCAGCTCGTTGATGGTACATTTCAAAGTCATGAATTTACATGATTTTTTTGAGGCCCTCTTTATTCTCTGATTCAGGCAACTAAAAAACCCTCCGCGAGGGAGGGTTTTTTTGGTTTACTCATGGATTTATCGATCATTCATCCATACTCCATTCATTCATAAAGGCAGTCGTGTAATTGCCCTCGACATAATCAGGGTGATCCATGAGTTGTCGGTGAAATGGAATGGTGGTTTTAATGCCCTCTATCACGAATTCATCCAGCGCGCGCTTCATCTTATTAATTGCCTCCTCACGGGTTTGTGCAGTGGTAATCAATTTCGCGATCATTGAATCGTAATTTGGGGGAATGGAATAGCCCGCGTAAACATGCGTGTCTAAGCGTACTCCGTGTCCGCCAGGCGCGTGCAGTGTTGTGATCTTTCCGGGCGAAGGTCTAAACCCATTGTATGGGTCCTCGGCATTAATCCGGCACTCAATCGAATGCAATTGCGGCATGTAGTTTTTGCCTGAAATCGGCACGCCTGCAGCCACCAAGATTTGTTCTCGAATTAAATCGTGATCGACGACCTGTTCAGTAATGGGATGTTCCACTTGGATTCTAGTGTTCATCTCCATAAAATAAAAGTTTCTGTGTTTGTCCACTAAAAACTCTATGGTCCCAGCGCCCTCGTACTTAATGAATTCTGCCGCCTTAATCGCAGCTTCTCCCATCGCCTGACGCAGCGCATCAGTCATGAATGGACTTGGTGTTTCCTCGGTTAATTTTTGGTGTCGTCTTTGGATAGAGCAATCACGCTCGCTAAGGTGACATGCTTTACCGCGACTGTCCCCAATGACTTGAATTTCGATGTGTCTCGGCTCTTCAATGAGCTTTTCCATATACATGTCGTCATTGCCAAAAGCAGCTTTACTCTCTTGTCTGGCAGACTCCCACGCCGGTTGTAGCTCTTCTTCGTTCCAAACCGCGCGCATTCCTTTTCCTCCGCCCCCGGCGCTGGCCTTCAACATCACTGGATAGCCTGTTTCTTTGGCCACTTTTTTACAGGTTTCAAAGTCCGGGATCACGCCATCGCTCCCTGGGACACAGGGTACACCAGCGGCTTTCATGGTAGCTTTAGCAGAGGCTTTATCTCCCATCTGATCAATCATTTGAGCCGAGGCGCCAATAAATTTAATGCCGTGTTCCTCACAGATTTTAGAAAATTTAGCATTTTCAGATAAAAATCCATAGCCTGGATGAATCGCATCGGCATTGGTAATTTCGGCAGCAGCGATGATGTTTGCAATTTTTAGATAGCTTTCCGAGCTAGGCGCAGGCCCTATACAGACCGCCTCATCCGCGAACTTCACATGCAGACTCTCTGCATCAGCTGTAGAATACACCGCAACGGTGTTGATGCCCATTTCCCGACAGGTACGAATAACGCGCAGCGCAATTTCTCCACGATTTGCGACCAATATTTTCTTGAACATGCTTGGCTTTGCTCCCTTCTTAGGGGCCTTCACTTTTTTTGACGGCATGATACTGATTTTAAATTAAGCAGGATCAATTAAAAATAATGGCTGATCAAATTCAACAGGTGATGAATCGTCTACCAATACTTTTACAATTTTTCCAGAAACCTCACTTTCAATTTCATTGAATAATTTCATGGCCTCAATAACGCACATAACGCTTCCTGGGCTTACGGTGTCGCCCACCTCAACAAAAACCGGTTTGTCTGGAGAAGGCTTGCGATAAAATGTACCAATAATTGGAGATTTTACCGTAATGTACTTGTCGCTTTCCGTTTGTGCTGGAGCTTCAGCGGCAGGTTCAGCCGGAGCTGCTGGCGCTGGGGCCGCAGGCGTTGGCGCCGCTGCTGGAGCCGCGTGAACCACGGTAGGTGGCGCCTGATAAACCGTCTCAACACGGTCATTATCTGCCCCTGTTTTGATGGTGATTTTTACATCTTCCATCTCCAGTTTTACTTCACTTGCCCCTGACTTGGCAACAAACTTGATCAGATTTTGAATGTCTTTAATTTCCATATAATTCGTTTTTATAAAAGATATTTATTTTCCGTTGTAAGCCCAGGTTAAATAAGCTGCGCCCCATGTAAATCCTCCACCAAAAGCAGCAAACACCAATCCATCGCCTTTTTTTAATTGGGACTCATAGTCCATCAAACATAGCGGGAGTGTCGCCGAGGTGGTATTGCCATAATGCTGAATGTTCATCATCACTTTATCCTGAGTCACGCCCATTCGGTTAGCAGCAGCGTCTATAATGCGTTTGTTGGCCTGGTGAGGCACCAGCCACTGAATGTCATCACTGCTTAGGTTATTGTTTTCCATGACCTTTCCGCATGCATCCGCCATGTTGGACACAGCAAATTTGAAAACCGTCTTGCCGTCTTGAAACACATAATGTTGGCCATTGGCTACTGTTTCGGCTGAGGCTGGTAAAATTGAGCCTCCAGCGTCCATTTTAAGGTGATTTCGTCCAATTCCGTCGGAACGCAAGTACTCGTCTTGCAGGCCTAGCCCCTCGGTGTTGGGTTCAAAAAGAACGGCTCCGGCGCCATCTCCAAAAATAATACAGGTGGTACGGTCCGTATAATCGATTACAGAAGACATCTTATCAGCGCCAATTAACAAGACTTTTTTGTAGCGGCCCGATTCAATGTAGGCCGCGGCCGTGCTCATCCCGTATAAAAAACTAGAACAGGCTGTAGATAAATCATAGGAGAAGGCATTGGTGGCACCAATTTCTGTGGCGACAAACACGCCTGTAGAAGCCACCAACATGTCTGGGGTAGCAGTGGCCATAATCAACAGGTCGATCTCCTTGGGGTCGACGGCTGCTTTTTCTAAAAGTTGTTGAGCTGCTTTGATGGCCATATAAGAAGTCCCTTGGCCTGGCTCTTTGAGAATTCGGCGCTCTTTAATGCCTGTACGCGAAACGATCCATTCGTCGTTCGTATCGACCATGGTTTCCAAAATTTCGTTGGTCAACACATAGTCAGGCACATAGCCTCCGACAGCGGTGATGGCTGCTTTAATTTTTGTCATACGCTTTGGAATAAAAAATGAGCTTTTTGAGCCAAAATTCCAATTTTCGGGGTGAAAAGTACTAATTTTTGATCAAAAACAGCTGTTTTTTTGCTGTTTTGTCTTTTTTTGAAGGCATAAAAAAACCCTCACTTTTCATTCAGTGAGGGGGGGGGTAATTTGTGTAAAGTCTTTCAGAAATTAGGCTTCTTCTCCTACAGCATCAATAACCACTTGGCCTTTGTAGTAAAGTTTGCCTTCGTGCCAATGAGCACGGTGGTATAAATGGGCTTCTCCAGTGG
>WTIY01000166.1 GCA_011525065.1 Flavobacteriales bacterium | reverse complement strand
ACTACACACATTTGGATTCGCCCAGCTACTTTAACATCATGAAAACGGCCATCGATCATTCGGATGCCATCATCGAGGGCTCAGCAGATTTACCGACCGAACTTTCCGATTATTTGAAAGGCGCAAAATGCCCTGTGTTAAATTTTCACAATAAAGATGAATTTGCCGAGGCTTATGTCGATTTTTACACGACTAAAGTTTTAGGTGCTTAGACGCCCCACACGCTTATGAAAGTGACACAACGCATTCCTCATTTTGTTTGGGTTTTGGTGGTCATCCTTGGATTTGCTTCATGTGATGAGAGTTTTACCACTTTGGACACGGACTTAATCGATCAAAATTACACCACTCCAGATACGGTGTTTTCAGTTCGTGCTTACAGTCGATTTGTCGGTCCAGTGCAAACCAACAATCAATTGTCCTATAAACTAGGCCATTACAACGATCCGCTTTACGGACCGCATACAGCAGACTTTTTAACCCAAGTGGTCTTGTCGGCGAACAACCCGGCCTTTTCCGTCGACAGCTTAAACCCATCCTTAGAAAAGGTGATTTTGACCCTTCCGTATTACAGCACTTCAGATACGGATGACGATGACAACACCGTTTATGACTTGGATTCAGTGTATGGCAGCGAGCCGATCAAATTGTCGATCTACGAATCAAATTATTTTTTGCGTGATTTCGATCCTGCGACTGGTTTTGCTGATCCACAACAATACTTTTCGAATCAACGTCAAGATTTCGAACCTCAGTTAGGCGAATTATTGGTTGAAATTCCTGAATTTGTTGCCAGTGATTTGGCCGACGAGTTCATCATCGAAGATCTCGATACTTTGAGTTTTGCTCCTGGGATTAATTTAGAATTGCCTCGAGAATTTTTTCAAGAAAAAATTTGGGACCAGCAGGATCAAGAGGTGCTTTTAAACAACAACAACTTTAAAAACTATTTCAGGGGGCTCTATTTTAAAGTCGAAGCAGTTAATGACAATGGCCACCAGATCATTTTTGACCCGACCCAGGGAAAAATAAGCATGTACTATTCCGCAGAGACCTCGACCTTTGACGACTCAGGGAATCAATCCACCGATGATGACGGAGAAATCATTCGCGAACTCTTTACGTACGATTTAAACTTTTCGGCCATCAAGGTTAATGTCTTTCAGCACGAATGGCCTACTGAGGTTATTGATGACGTTGCCCAGGGTGATTCCATCCAAGGCGCACAGACCCTTTACGTGGATGGGAATGATGGGATCGCAACCATCATAGAGCTCTTTGGTAACGACGACAACCAAAATGGCTTGGATGACCTGCAGGAATTACGCGATGAAGGTTGGCTAGTCAATGAGGCCAATTTGATTTTTTATGTGGATCAAGACAAAATCACAAATCCGAGCCAAGAGCCAGAACGCCTTTTGGTCTTTGACACGAAAAACAGTGGGATTTTGGCAGATTATTCCATCGACTTGACCTCCAATCTCCCTCCGATTGATGCCATTACCAATCATTTGGGTCGATTGGTTCGCGGCAGTGATGATCGCGGTGAATACTACAAGATTAAACTAACGGCTCATGTCAGTAATTTGATTAACCGAGATTCCACTAATGTCTCTTTGGGGATGGTGGTGTCTCAAAACGTCTCATACGTCGGTTTCTTTGACATGGAAGCCCCGCTGCTGCCAGACGGCTTTGATCGCATCCCTGGCGGAGCCATTGTGGCCCCCCAAGGCACTGCGCTGCACGGGAATTTAGCGGCAGACCCAGAAAAACGACTGAGGCTAGAATTGTATTACACCAAGCCCGAATAAGGTAATTACTCGCCATGTTCTGTTGTAATTATTGATTTGTTAACGGCAATGGGTTGTAAAAAACACAACGTATTGATTAAATTGGACCCATATGTGTGGAATTGTTGGATATATCGGAAGTAAGGAAGCCTACCCTATAGTACTGAATGGCTTAAAGCGATTGGAGTATCGCGGTTATGACAGTGCGGGAATTGCGCTCTACGATGGAACGCTGACTCATCTGTGCAAGACCAAAGGCAAAGTAAGTTCTTTGGCAGAAAAGTTTTCAGCTCAAGGCGTGCCTGAGGCCCAGATCGGCATTGGCCATACACGATGGGCCACTCACGGGGTGCCAAACGATGTCAACTCTCACCCACACACCTCAAACAGTGGGGATTTGGTTTTGGTTCACAACGGCATTATTGAGAACTATGCTGCACTGAAGACCGTACTGCAGCAACGCGGTTACACCTTCCACAGCGATACCGATACGGAAGTTTTAGTCAACCTAATTGAAGAGGTCAAAAAGACCAATAAAGTCAAGCTGGGTAAGGCGGTACAACTTGCGCTAAAGGAGGTTGAAGGGGCCTACGCCATTGCGGTATTCGACCAATCTAAACCCAACGAAATTGTGGTGGCAAAACTCGGAAGTCCTTTGGCCATTGGGGTTGGGGAGGATGAATTTTTTATTGCCAGTGACGCCACACCTTTTATCGAGTTCACCAATCAAGCCATTTATCTGGAGGACCACGAGATGGCCGTTTTAAGATTGGGTCGTGAAGTCCGGGTGCGTGATCTCAAAGAAGATCTTCGTTTGGATTCGCCTGTACAGGAGCTCAGTTTAAGCGTTGAGCAAATAGAGAAAGGCGGGTATGAACACTTCATGCTCAAAGAAATTTACGAGCAACCTCGAGCCATTCTAGACACCTTTCGAGGACGTCTATTGCCAAATGAAGGCATCATTAAGCTCAGCGGCTTGGACAATCATTTATCGCGTTTTACCAGCGCCGACCGGATCATTATCGTGGCTTGTGGTACCTCATGGCATGCAGGGCTTGTGGCTGAATACATTTTTGAGGAGTGGGCGCGAATCCCTGTTGAGGTGGAATACGCCTCAGAATTTAGATACCGTAACCCGATCATTACTAAAAAAGACGTGGTCATTGCGATCTCTCAAAGTGGGGAGACCGCGGATACTTTAGCTGCAATAAAACTTGCCAAAAGTCAGGGAGCTTTAGTGTACGGGGTATGTAACGTTGCGGGATCATCTATCGCACGAGAAACTGACGCGGGAAGTTATACCCATGCCGGTCCGGAAATCGGGGTGGCCTCGACCAAAGCGTTTACTACTCAGATCACGATTTTGACCTTAATTGCTTTGAAATTGGCCAAAGAAAAAGGCTCGATTTCTGAATCAGTCTACCGTCAGCACCTCTATGAAATGGAGCAGATTCCAGAGTTGGTGGCTCAAGCACTCGAAAGCGATACAGTCATCAAAAAAATCGCCAACAATATGGTTATGGCGCAAAATGCGCTTTACCTTGGGCGTGGGGTGAATTTCCCAGTAGCCCTGGAAGGGGCTCTGAAGCTCAAAGAAATCTCTTACATTCACGCAGAGGGCTATCCCGCTGCTGAAATGAAGCACGGCCCGATTGCCCTTATCGATGTGCAAATGCCTGTGGTGGTTGTGGCGGTAAACAGCAACCACTATGACAAGGTCGTGAGTAATATCGAGGAAATCAAAGCCCGTAAAGGCCGTATCATCGCTGTTGTCACCAAAGGCGATACCGTGATCAAGGCTCTTGCCGATTATGTGATTGAAGTCCCCAAAACCACAGAAGCTTCTTCACCACTGGTGACCACGATTCCGCTTCAACTCCTATCGTATCACATCGCCGTGATGCTGGGTCGTAATGTGGATCAGCCAAGAAATTTGGCCAAGTCGGTGACCGTGGAGTAAATCACAAATCTTTGTAAAAGTGAAAGCCTAAAATTTTAAAGCCTTGTGTAAAGTAAAATTTATGCGAGCGCGGATTGGTTAGGTAAGAATTGAGCTCCATAGTCTTGCAATTTTGCTCGCGAGACCACTGCTCCAGAAGCTCAATAAATTGAGCGCCGTATCCTTTTGATTGGTGTGTACTGGCAATAATGACGTTATCAATCTCAATTTGCTTTCCTGAATAATGCCGAATGGTAATCCAGCCGCTTGAGAGGCCAATCAAGTTGTCGCCTTGAAAAAGCCCAAAACATCTATAGTTTGAAATGTTGAACATTTCGCGTTGATTCTCCTGAATAACGGCAGGGTTGAGTTCGGGATTTAATTCCTGAATAAACGGAATTATTTGAGAAATATCCTTAGCGGTTAACGCTTGTAAATTCACCATATTGAGCCCTAGAATTTAACTTAAATGTAGTCATAATTATTTGTTCTAAACCTACTGACTTATGTGATTCAATCCATATTGGTATCGTTTAACCTGGATTAGACGCGTTAAAAACAATACAGGGTCGAACAATATGTAGTATCTTTTACCAAAACAAAAAAGATGAAGTTAATTCAGTTATGTATTGCCTTGGTTCTTCTAGGGAATATTCACAACGTTGAGGCACAAATGGTCAATATTGAAGGCATTGACTTTCCTCAAAAACTGTCCATCAGTGGAGCCGAGTTAGGACTCAATGGGGGTGGACTCCGAGAAAAATTAGGATTTTTGGACCTCTATGTCGGGGCCTTGTATTTACCCCAGAAAAGCAGTGATGCCACTGAGATTGTCATGAGCGACACGCCCATGGCGATCCGCATTGTTATTGCCTCTGGGCTGGTGACCCGAGATCGCTTTATAGAGGCTTTAGAAGAGGGCTTTGGCAATACGTCGGTAGGAAAATATGCTGTACAGGATATTGAACGCTTTAAAGAATATCTCTCAGATGCCTTTGAGCCAAATGATGAAATTTTGCTGAGCTATGACCCAGAGAAGGGTATAATAATCTCTAAAAATAGAGAAGTCCGCGGAAGTTTTACTGGTCTGCCGTTCAAGCAAGCACTTTTTGCCATTTGGCTGGGGGATAAACCGGCTCAAAACAGTCTGAAAAAACGTATGTTGGGTCTCTAAATTTTGCTGCTGTATTTTGACTGCATGGACGTCACTAATCAAGACCACCACGCTGAGATGCTCGAGAGTAAAAGCACGATGAGCAAGCCACTGACTCCTTGAATAAGTGTGGCAAGGGTATGATGTCTATAGGCCGTTTTTACATCGATGCTACCCATTTGAGAAACGATCCAGAAATAGGAGTCATTGGCGTGTGAGACGGTCATGGAACCGGTCCCAATAGCAATGATGACCCAAACTTTTTCGAGTTCGGTGGTCATCCCGAGTTGATCTAAAATCGGAAAGACGATGGAGGCTGAGGTAATGATGGCGACGGTGGAAGAACCCTGAGCCGTCTTTAAAATGGCAGCAATTACAAAGGGCAAAATGAGTCCTAAATGAGACAATGAATCGTATTGGCTTAAATGCTCAGTCAGCGGCAGTTGTTTGATGATGTTACCAAAGGCGCCACCCATGGCCGTAATGAGCAATACAGGTGCTGCAAGTTTCAGACCTTCCTGAAAACGCGTCGAACGCTTAATCTGCTGATCACTGGTCAAGGACCCTTTGAGTGACATGGCGATTAACAGCCCCGTAAATAAAGCTACATTG
>WTIY01000210.1 GCA_011525065.1 Flavobacteriales bacterium | reverse complement strand
GCTCAATCAGGTCTCTTTAGATTTATATCGTGTGATTCAGGGTGAGCACAACTGGTTCGACACAAGTACCTTGGGTTTTGACATGAATGAAGCCCTATGGGATTTTTTTAATCGCTATGACATAAACGGATTGAGATAAGTTCAGTACTTTTCAAGTGCAAAAACGCTCTATGAATGCAAACATGACTTGGGGACACTTGAAGTACTGGATGGTGCTTTTGCTCTGCGTTTCCATGGCTGGCCTAGTCATAAAATTGCCAGACCTCATGGGCTGGCCCATAGACCCATATTTACAAAAAAACATTGGTTTAGCACTTTTCCCTTGGCTGGTGATCTTGTTCGCCACGTTGAAAACATCAGGGATTAAAAGCCTTATGAGGGTTCTATTGACCTTTCTGGCGGCCACAGTTTTTGTTAATGGATTGGAGTCAATAATGAGTGATGACGTATTGTTTCTTGTTGCCATTCATTTGCCTATACTCTATTGGGTGTTGTACGGACTGGTGTACTTGGGTCCTAATTGGCGGATGTCCCGCGAGCGGCTGAATTTTTTACGTCATAATGGCGATCTTTTGGTGCTGAGTGCAGTTTTGGGTATGGCTGGACTGCTGACCATGCTTATGACTTTTGCCCTGTACGAGCTTATTGGAATTCAAATTACCGAGGCTCATGTGACAAACATCATCACTTGGGGCGCCCCTGCCGTTCCCTTAACGGCGACATTTCTACTTATTTTAAATCCTGAATTGGTCAAGCACATTTCGCCACTGGTGGCCAAAATCTTCACACCACTGGTGTTGTTTGTTTTATCCACCTTTACTTTGGGGCTATTTTTGACACAGCATACGGCGTATCAGGATCGCCAAGTCCTTTTGGTGCTCAATGGGGTGTTGATCGCGGTCATGGCGCTGATACTTTTTTCAATCAGCACCCTGAATCAATCCAAAACCACCCAACTCCAGTTAGGTCTGTTGTTTTTTCTCTCAGCCATTAGCCTACTGGACAATACCATTGCCTTGTCATCTGTCGTTTGGCGATTGCTAGAAATGGGCCTTAGCCCGAATCGCATTGCAGTGTTTGGCGCTAATGTGTTGATTTGGATTCACCTGTTTAAGGTGGCATTAGCACTTTGGCAAACTTGGCGAAAAGGCGGAACAAAAGATAAGGTAGAACAAGCCATTGCTGGTTATTTACCGGTTTATGCCCTTTGGTGTTGTGTGGTGTGTTTTGTTTTTCCGTGGCTGTTTTAATGGCTGAAACCCCTATCTTTATCATAGAAAACACATCGGGCTGATTTAATTTTAAATCAAAGCCATATCAACCTATGACTGTAGCAGCAAATCAAATTGAATTCAATGAAGTCACGGCTAAATTGCCTGAGAATTTGCACGCCTTTATTGTCAAGCAGCCGTACAATGAATATACGGCCCAAAACCAAGCTGTCTGGCGCTATGTGATGCGGCTCAACGTGGACTACCTAAAAAAAGTAGCCCATGAATCTTATATCGATGGCTTGCGTTTGACCGGAATTTCTATAGACGAGATCCCGCACATGGAAGGCATGAATCGAATCTTAAAAGACATCGGCTGGGCGGCGGTTGCTGTAGATGGATTCATTCCGCCAAACGCCTTTATGGAATTTCAGGCACACAATGTATTGGTTATTTCTTCGGACATCAGGACCATAGATCATGTTGGTTACACCCCTGCTCCTGACATCATTCACGAGGCTGCTGGCCACGCTCCGATCATTGCAAATCCAGAATACGCTGAGTATTTACGTCGTTTTGGTGAACTCGGCAGTAAGGCCATTTCATCGCCAGATGACGACCGCATGTATGAGGCCATACGAAAGCTATCAATTTTAAAAGAAAACCCAAATTCTACCCAAGCCGAGGTAGATGCGGCGACAACTGAGGTCGAGGCCATTCAAAACGAGGTCACCGAACCCTCAGAAATGGCCAAAATTCGCAATCTACATTGGTGGACCGTTGAATATGGTTTAATCGGGACCCTAAAGGATCCGAAAATCTATGGGGCGGGTCTACTCTCCTCCATTGAAGAGAGTAAAGATTGTTTGGATGCTGGGGTGGAGAAACGGCCGTACACCATCGAGGCGGCGGAGGTCCCTTTTGACATTACTGCAGCCCAGCCGCATTTATACGTGACGCCAAACTTTGCCCATCTAAGTTTTGTTTTGGAGCAATTTGCCAATAAAATGGCGGTCCGCACAGGAGGTCTTTCGGGGCTTGAGAAGCTGATCAAATCCACGAAAATGGGAACCGTTGAGCTCTCTACGGGAATTCAAATTTCTGGAACTTTTACCCGCGTCATTTCGCACGAAGGAGCACCGATTTATTTGCAGACCCAGCTGGGTCTGCAAATAAATCGGTGCTCCTTCGTGCGAAATGACGCGGGTAAAAGTTCCAGAAATTTGAATTCCCGTAGAGAGCTCAACGGTTCCCATTTTCGTGGATTTGATCAGCTTCTCAAGCCCCGAAAGACCTCCTGTGCGGACCGCCATTTTATTGGCAAATTGCTCCAAAACAAAACTTAGATGGGCAAAGTTTGGCGTCACGTATAAATGCGGCTGGGCTGCAGTAATGTCAAAAGGGACCTCCGCCGCCTCGATGGTGTACGGCCGTTTCTCCACCCCAGCATCCAAACAATCTTTACTCTCTTCAATGGAGGAGAGTAGACCCGCCCCATAGATTTTCGGATCCTTTAGGGTCCCGATTAAACCATATTCAACGGTCCACCAATGTAGATTGCGAATTTTGGCCATTTCTGAGGGTTCGGTGACCTCGTTTTGAATGGCCTCGACCTCAGTTGTCGCCGCATCTACCTCGGCTTGGGTAGAATTTGGGTTTTCTTTTAAAATTGATAGCTTTCGTATGGCCTCATACATGCGGTCGTCATCTGGCGATGAAATGGCCTTACTGCCGAGTTCACCAAAACGACGTAAATACTCAGCGTATTCTGGATTTGCAATGATCGGAGCGTGGCCAGCAGCCTCGTGAATGATGTCAGGAGCAGGGGTGTAACCAACATGATCTATGGTCCTGATGTCCGAAGAAATAACCAATACATTGTGTGCCTGAAATTCCATAAAGGCGTTTGGCGGAATGAATCCATCTACAGCAACCGCCGCCCAGCCGATGTCTTTTAAGATTCGATTCATGCCTTCCATGTGCGGGATCTCGTCTATAGAAATTCCGGTCAAACGCAAGCCATCGATATAAGATTCATGGGCTACTTTTTTTAGGTAGTCCACGTTGAGCCGCATCACATAGCGCCAGACAGCTTGGTTTTGGGCCGTATATTCATTGTACGGCTGCTTGACAATAAAGGCGTGCAAATTCTCAGGCAATTTAGCCGTGACTTCATTGAATTCAATTTGATTTGCTGCTACAGTCATAGGTTGATATGGCTTTGATTTAAAATTAAATCAGCCCGATGTGTTTTCTATGATAAAGATAGGGGTTTCAGCCATTAAAACAGCCACGGAAAAACAAAACACACCACACAACACCAAAGGGCATAAACCGGTAAATAACCAGCAATGGCTTGTTCTACCTTATCTTTTGTTCCGCCTTTTCGCCAAGTTTGCCAAAGTGCTAATGCCACCTTAAACAGGTGAATCCAAATCAACACATTAGCGCCAAACACTGCAATGCGATTCGGGCTAAGGCCCATTTCTAGCAATCGCCAAACGACAGATGACAAGGCAATGGTATTGTCCAGTAGGCTAATGGCTGAGAGAAAAAACAACAGACCTAACTGGAGTTGGGTGGTTTTGGATTGATTCAGGGTGCTGATTGAAAAAAGTATCAGCGCCATGACCGCGATCAACACCCCATTGAGCACCAAAAGGACTTGGCGATCCTGATACGCCGTATGCTGTGTCAAAAATAGCCCCAAAGTAAAGGTGGATAAAACAAACAACACCAGTGGTGTGAAGATTTTGGCCACCAGTGGCGAAATGTGCTTGACCAATTCAGGATTTAAAATAAGTAGAAATGTCGCCGTTAAGGGAACGGCAGGGGCGCCCCAAGTGATGATGTTTGTCACATGAGCCTCGGTAATTTGAATTCCAATAAGCTCGTACAGGGCAAAAGTCATAAGCATGGTCAGCAGTCCAGCCATACCCAAAACTGCACTCAGCACCAAAAGATCGCCATTATGACGTAAAAAATTCAGCCGCTCGCGGGACATCCGCCAATTAGGACCCAAGTACACCAGTCCGTACAACACCCAATAGAGTATAGGCAAATGAATGGCAACAAGAAACAATACGTCATCACTCATTATTGACTCCAATCCATTAACAAAAACTGTGGCCGCCAGAAAGGTCAATAGAACCCTCATAAGGCTTTTAATCCCTGATGTTTTCAACGTGGCGAACAAGATCACCAGCCAAGGGAAAAGTGCTAAACCAATGTTTTTTTGTAAATATGGGTCTATGGGCCAGCCCATGAGGTCTGGCAATTTTATGACTAGGCCAGCCATGGAAACGCAGAGCAAAAGCACCATCCAGTACTTCAAGTGTCCCCAAGTCATGTTTGCATTCATAGAGCGTTTTTGCACTTGAAAAGTACTGAACTTATCTCAATCCGTTTATGTCATAGCGATTAAAAAAATCCCATAGGGCTTCATTCATGTCAAAACCCAAGGTACTTGTGTCGAACCAGTTGTGCTCACCCTGAATCACACGATATAAATCTAAAGAGACCTGATTGAGCCCCGGGCCATAGGTTTCGTACTCCACAAGTCTACTGCCACCGCTAAAGGTTTGAGTCTGTGAGGGGGTGGCCCCCAACTCATTAAATTCTGTCCAATAATTCACGGCATAAGGCACAGAAGACCATTCAGAATTTCCTTCATAAGGCAAAACTTCATCATTGGTTCCATGAAAAATAATGACCGGCATGGGGTGAGTCGGCGCACAAACTTCTGGCCAATCAAGCATGGTCCCAGAAATTGATCCCATAGCCGCGACCCTATCGCTTAAGGCGCAGGCTAGTGCGTAACTCATCATGCCGCCGTTTGAATAACCACAGAAATAAACCCGATCTAGATCTACATTATAAGCACTACTTATTTCATCGATTAACGCCGAGAAAAAATCAATATCCTCGGCATCACTTTTATTGTCTGGACCTGATAAAAATGAATTCCAGTGTGGGTTGCCATCCAGGCAACTCCCTTGAGGGTAAATCAAAATAAAGCCTTCTCGATCGGCCAGAGACCGCATATCTGCATAAGCCAAATGATCCATAGCATAGCCACCATAGCCGTGCAAATTAAAAACCACCGGTAGAGCCTCTGAAGCGTTGTAATCTTGTGGTAAGTGGACGAGATATTCTCGGTTCAGACCATTGTGATTCAGGATCAGCGCGTTCTGATTGTCACCGCATTCTGCCTCAGAATTCTTGTTTTCAGTCGTACAGCAAAGCATTAGAAACAACAAAGGGGCGATGATTGCCCCTTTGATAACCCTGTAATATTTAGCGTAAGTC
>WTIY01000048.1 GCA_011525065.1 Flavobacteriales bacterium | reverse complement strand
ACCTCAGACAGCGCTATGAAAAAAAGAAACATCAATTCACTTCGTTACCCACCCTTGTATTCTAAGGCCTTAGAAATTTTGAGCCTGTCGCGGCATATGTCTTATCTGTATCAAGATGATTTGTCCGGCTTGCAGTCAAACGGGCAAGAACACCCTGAAATTTATTTTACCGGGGACATCATTCAACAGTCATTTAGTCTTGGCCCAGAGATTCTAAAAGCCGAAGAACAAACCTACTCTGAGGATAAAATGCGCTATGTCGCTCGACTCAAAAATTTGACTAAAAAGCTTTTTTACACCTGTGAGCGCCTCGAGCACAGCTCAATCCAGGGGAAAGAATTTTTGCCCCTGTTCAGAAAAGAACTCAAACAGTTCAAAAAACTACAAAGGACCTGGACCTTAATGCTGTAAAACACGCAGACATTTACATGTTTCTGCGGTATTGCCCACCAACATCAAACAAGACCTGAGTAATCTGACCCAATGAGGCAACCTTAGTAGCCTCCATAAGGACGGTAAACATATTTTCGTTGTTTCTTGCTGCTGCTTTAAGGGCCTCAAGGACTCCTGTCAGCGCGTCTTGATGATGAACTTTTAAGGTATCTACGGTCTGGATTTGTCGCTTTTTTTCTTGCTCATTGGCTCTGATGACCTCCGAAGGAATAATGGTTGGCGACCCCTTACTGCTGAGAAATGTATTGACCCCAATGATGGGATAAGCTCCAGTGTGTTTCAGAGTTTCATAGTGCAAACTCTCCTCTTGAATTTTGCTGCGTTGATACATGGTTTCCATGGCACCCAAAACCCCGCCACGCTCAGTCAATCGATCAAATTCTAACAACACAGCCTGTTCTACCAAATCGGTTAGCTCCTCGATAATGAAGGCGCCTTGGATCGGGTTTTCATTTTTGGCCAGACCGAGCTCCTTATTAATGATCAGCTGTATGGCCATGGCTCGTCTGACGCTGTCTTCGGTGGGTGTGGTTATGGCCTCGTCATAGGCGTTGGTGTGCAAAGAATTGCAATTGTCATAAATGGCATAAAGCGCCTGCAATGTGGTCCTAATGTCGTTAAAATCAATCTCCTGAGCGTGCAGGCTCCTTCCGGAGGTTTGAATGTGGTATTTGAGCATTTGAGCACGGTGGTCTGCGCCGTACTTTTCGCGCATGGCCTTGGCCCATATTTTTCGCGCTACCCGACCGATTACTGCATACTCGGGATCAATGCCATTGCTGAAAAAGAAAGACAAATTAGGCCCAAATTCATTGATGTCCATCCCACGAGAGAGATAGTACTCCACATAAGTAAAGCCATTAGACAAGGTAAACGCCAGTTGGGTTATGGGATTAGCACCGGCCTCAGCAATATGATATCCCGAAATGCTTACAGAATAAAAATTACGCACCTTTTGAGCAATGAAATACTCTTGCACATCGCCCATCAAGCGCAGGGCAAATTCTGTTGAAAAAATACAGGTGTTTTGCGCTTGGTCCTCCTTGAGAATGTCGGCCTGTACCGTACCGCGTACTTGCGATAGGGTTTGGGCTTTAATCCGGCCGTACTCCTGCTTGGATAGGACTTGATCCCCAGTAATACCCAAAAGCATAAGTCCCAAACCATTGTGACCCTCAGGCAAATCACCATGATATTTTGGGCGCTTGGATTGGTCTTTGCCGTAGTGTTTTTTAAAGGCTTTTTCGACCTGGGCTTCGAGTCCGTTTTCCAGGATGTATTTCTCACAGTTTTGATCAATGGCCGCATTCAAGAAAAAGGCCAACACCATGGGTGCTGGACCGTTAATGGTCATGCTCACGGAGGTTTTTGGGTCGGACAAGTCAAATCCACTGTACAATCTTTTGGCGTCATCCAGACAACAAACTGAAACGCCTGCATTACCGATCTTGCCGTAAATGTCTGGCCTAAGATCTGGATCGTGTCCATAAAGCGTTACACTGTCAAAGGCCGTAGACAAGCGGATGGCTTCCATGTTTTGACTTAAGTAATGAAATCTGCGATTGGTGCGCTCAGGGCCACCCTCTCCAGCAAACATGCGGGTGGGATCTTCCGCCACGCGCTTAAAAGGATATAAGCCAGCGGTATATGGAAAAGCACCAGGAACGTTCTCCTGCATCATCCACCTTAATACATCACCCCAGGCGGTGTAACGAGGTAAGGCCACCTTGGGAATCTGAGTCATGGATAAAGAAGTGGAATGGGTTTGAATTTTTATCGATTTATCGCGCACCTTGAATTCGTACTCGGGATCGCGATACCTGGCCTTAAGGTCTTCCCACTCGGTCAATTTTAGCCAATGATGCGGATCCAGATTCATTTTGATGGCTTTGAATTGTTCCATCAATTGATCCAGAAGTGCCTGATCTTCTTTCTCACTGGGCTTATCATTACACTTCAACCCTTCAGCGGTCATCTGAACACCACTGGGCGATAAGTGTTCGATAGTTTTAAACAGTCCATATAGCGTTTGTGCTACCTCAGCCTGAGCGCTGGCCCGGTCGTCATAATGACGAATGGATTCTGAAATTTCAGAAAGATATCGCGTGCGGGCTGGAGGAATCACAAATACTTTTTCTGAAGCTTCATTACCCACCGCTTCGGGGAGGGCCCATTTTAAAGTCATGCGCTGAACCATAATTTGAATCAATGCCGCATAGAGACGATTCATGCCTGGGTCATTAAACTGAGAAGCGATGGTGCCAAATACCGGTAATTCTTCTTGAGGGGTATCCCAAAGATTGTGATTTCTCATGTATTGCTTGCGCACATCGCGTATGGCATCCAAGGCCCCGCGCTTATCAAACTTATTGAGGGCCACCAAATCGGCAAAATCCAGCATGTCTATTTTCTCAAGCTGTGTGGCGGCTCCAAATTCAGGAGTCATCACGTAGAGGGAGGTATCGCTGTGCTCCAATATTTCTGTGTCGCTCTGCCCAATGCCTGAGGTCTCGAGAATGACTAAATCAAATCCTGCAGCCTTGACCAAATCCAGAGCATCATTAACATATTTTGACAATGCCAAATTGCTTTGACGCGTGGCCAAACTGCGCATATAAACGCGCTTATTATTAATGGCATTCATCCTGATGCGGTCTCCCAGAAGCGCACCACCAGTTTTGCGTTTGGACGGGTCTACCGAAATAATGGCTAAATGCTTTTCTGGATAATGGGCCAAAAAACGACGCACCAATTCATCTACTAATGAGGACTTTCCGGAGCCACCAGTACCCGTAATGCCGATCACAGGAACACGGTTTAAATCGAGCTCATGGCGCAATTTTTGGATGAAAGGCTTTATTGTTTCCGGATAATTTTCGGCTGCACTGATGCACTGAGCCAAATATTGAGGCTCATCGACTTGAAGCTTTTTTAAAACAAACTCATCCATAGCCCCTCGCGGCTCATCACTTTTTTCAACCAGATCATTGATCATGCCCTGAAGGCCCATTGCACGACCATCGTCTGGGGAATAGATTCGGGCAATGCCGTAGTCCATTAGGGTTTTGATTTCTTCTGGAAGGATGACACCACCTCCGCCACCAAAAATTTTTATGTGACCCGCTCCACGTTCATTTAATAAGTCATGCATGTATTTAAAATACTCCATATGACCCCCTTGATACGAAGTCATAGCGATGGCATGGGCATCTTCCTGAATGGCAGTATTGACCACTTCTTGAACACTGCGATCATGCCCCAAGTGAATCACCTCCACCCCGGTGGATTGTATGATACGTCGCATGATGTTAATGGCAGCGTCATGCCCATCGAATAATGAGGCGGCAGTGACAATGCGGACTTTATTTACAGGACAGTAGGGCTGAGGTTGTTGCATTGGTAATTTTTGGGTCGATTGTTGGTATAAAATTACGAATTCAGCATTGAATAGACCATTTTAGGAAAGACTATTCAATAAAGTCGATCAGATAGGCCCTATAGCGCGGGTCAGCGGGGAAGCAAAAATAAATGCAAAAGGCACTAGCGCCAGCGATCTTGCAGAATCTGCTGCATTTGCTGTTGTAGCTTCATGGCCTCTAGCGCAGCTGCTTGTGCGAAGTCTTGGCCCTGGCTGGCATAGATGATGCCGCGTGATGAATTGACTAAAAGTCCGATCTGATCGTTCAATGCGTGGTCACAAACTTCCTTTAAATTTCCGCCTTGAGCACCAACTCCAGGAACCAATAAAAACGCCTCTGGCACCAAAGCCCTTACTTGGGCGAGATATTCAGTTTTTGTGGCGCCCACCACAAACATCAAACGCTCACTGTTGGTATAGGTTTGGGCTGTAGTCAATACTTCCTTGTATAAATCTTTACCCGCAGCATCGATTTGGAAATCAAAGGCTCCAGGGTTAGAGGTCAAAGCCAACAATATGACAAACTTGTCCTTAAACGCCAAAAATGGTTCTACCGAATCACGACCCATGTAGGGGGCAATGGTTAACGCATCAAAACCCATTTCTTCGAAAAATGCCTTGGCATAGCGGGTTGAAGTGTTGCCTATATCTCCGCGTTTGGCGTCGGCAATGGTAAAAACCTCAGGATAGTTTGCATTTAAATAGGCGATGGTCTTTTCCAAAGCAGCCCAGCCCTTTGGTCCGTAGCACTCATAAAAGGCAGTGTTGGGCTTATAGGCCACAGCCAGATGATGGGTAGCATCAATAATGGCCTTGTTAAAGGCAAAAATCGGGTCTTCCTCTTGGCGCAGATGTGGCGGTATTTTGTCCAAGTCCACATCCAAACCAATGCATAAGAACGAAGACTTATCGTTTATGGCTCGGGTAAGTTGTGTTTGAGTCATGACGCTATATTAAAAGGTTTCCCCTGCCTCCTGCAGTTTTTCTGTATTGCGCACCAATTGCAATTCATCAATGATGCGTTGGACATCACCGTCCATAATGTTCCCCAAATCGTATAGGGTCAAATTGATTCGATGGTCCGTAACCCGACCTTGTGGGTAATTGTAGGTGCGAATTTTGGCACTTCGGTCTCCAGAGGAAACCATACTTTTTCTTTTTTGGGCATCGGCCTCGAGCTTTTTGGCCAATTCCAACTCGTAAAGCCTTGACCTAAGAACCTTAAGGGCTTTTTCTAGGTTTTTATGCGAAGATTTTTGGTCCTGACAACTCACAATCATCCCAGTGGGCTCGTGGTGTAATTTAATGGCGGAATATGTGGTGTTTACAGACTGCCCCCCTGGCCCAGTTGAAGTCGTTCGTTCAATTCTCACCTCATTCATGTCCAATTCGACATCAAATTCTTCAGCCTCTGGCAAGACCATGACTGTGGCGGCACTGGTGTGCACCCTGCCCTGGGTTTCGGTTTGTGGCACTCGTTGTACGCGGTGAACACCGGCCTCGTATTTCAAGGTTCCGTAAACATCCTCACCGTTGACTTCAAAAATAATTTCTTTAAAACCACCAGCTGTACCCTCATTTAGATCTACCACACTGACTTTCCAGCCCTTGCTTTCACAATATTTGGTGTACATACGGTATAAGTCACCAGCAAAAATACTGGCTTCATCCCCCCCTGTGCCAGCGCGCAATTCCATCACTATATTTTTGGCATCTTCAGGGTCTTTAGGAATCAACATAAA
>WTIY01000081.1 GCA_011525065.1 Flavobacteriales bacterium | reverse complement strand
GTATAGGACGCCCCTGCCCCTTGTTCGAAGATCTGGTCTTCACCGATAAACTGTAAATCGGCCTGGCGATTGAAAAAATTCATTCTAAGCGAGCCATCATCGTTCACCAGCCATTGCACCTGAATGTCTCCTGCTACGGCGGAGTCATTGGCGCCACCAACAGGCACGGCGACCTTACCATTAATTAAGACACGTTCAGAAATCTGGGTGCTGATCTGAACCCCAACATTGTATTCCAATTGGGCATCTAAATCGACTTGACGCGTACCGATGGTCGGTAAAATTTTGAATTTAGAATCACTGTCAGCCAAAAGATCGGCGACCAATTTGTTCACTCGCTCGGTCAAGGTACCGACAATATTTTGACCGCCGTCTCCCTGAAACGAGCCGGTAGCCGCGAGATAAATGGCTTGAAGTTGTCTTTGCTCTCGTTCGTTGAGTTTAACATTAAGCTCATCTCGTACTGCCGAGGACACATTGGGGAAATCCAATTGAAAGTCCAACTCAGGTTGCATGATTTGTCCGGTCAAGTTCAGTAACACTTCTACATCCACTGTACTGTTAAGCGAGGGGTTATCCAGTAAGGCCGATGGGTTTACGTCCTCTACGCGATATTTGGCCGTTAAATCCAATTGAGCCTCATCTGCTGCACCATTCCAGGAAATTCGTCCACCAGGAACCACATCAATGGTTTTGTCCACAATACCGCCGTATTTAAAGTCATAAATTCCCTCGATCACGATAAATTCACCCCACATTTTAAATTTCCCTAAGGTGTTTATTTCAATAAACATCAAGCCCGTTCCTCGCCCTTTAAATTTTGAATTGTTTGCCGGATCCACGAGTATCTCCACTTCGGCTTCATCATTGATGTCCAAATCAAAATTAACTGTTAACCCCTTGATTTCATCCGGGACAAAGGTTGTTCCGTTTATCCTAGCCAGTTTTTCCTCAGGAGAAATAAATCGAATAAAGGAGTCATCACCCACACTGGCTACATCACTGATCGGTATTTTAAAGCTTGTTCCCTCTTGAGTCTCAGCTGTAACATCGATGATTAATTCATCGGCTGGCCCCCGTATGCTCGCCCCACCACTGATAAAGGTGGTTCCGAAATACAAAACGGATTCCTCTGGCGGAGTATCCAGGGCTAAAAATCGATCGGTCGACATCTCCAGATCTAAGGCCCAGTCTTGAAAATTATCATGGGTAATGACTCCACTGAGATCTGCTTGAGTATCGTATTTTCGATCTGTCAATATCGTAGAGGGAATTCGGAAGGCCCCATTTAAGACCTCTATCTTTGCGCGCTCTTCGACTGCTAAGTCTATATTCAAATAAGGGATGCGCAATCGAGTATTGTTTAAGATCAGATTCCCATTGACCTCAGGAGCATTGTACAACCCCTGAACGCGTATGCGTCCATCAACCTCACCATTAATGTCACTCAGAACCGTACGCCCTAGTGGGCTTAACGCACTCAAGTCGAGGTTTCGAAGTGAAAGATTCAGATCGAGATTTGGTTGCTTATCCTCTAAAGTTATGGCTCCGATGGCTTTGAACTTATTTTGGCCACTTTGATTTAAGGTCGAATTGATGCTGTATTTGGTCAAATCGCTATTGCCGGTAATGGCTAAACTTAAATCTCCCATAGCCACATCGTTAATGCCAAATTCTGTCAACATCAAATTTGAACTTGGGAAAAAGTTTTGTTCTATTTGTCTGAATTGTAGTTGACCATCTAAGGTCCCGTCTAATTTCAAATCCTCAATACTGGGTAGAATATGATCGATATTTACTTGGTCAAATTCCATCTGAATATTTAAATCATCAACACCTTTTTTATAGCCTTCGAGACGTATTCTCTCTGATTGATTTGATAAAATAAGTGGAGAAAGGGTCATGGATCCCCCTTGGTCTATGGTCAAACGATGAGAATTTGCGTCTTGTGCCTTATTGAACTCCCAAATTTGATCACCAAGGGCCAGCGTGGATTGATTCAAACCAAAAACCACATTGTTTAAGCTATCCCTGGTTTGAAACAAATTCAATTGATAATCATCCTGACGTTTTTTACCACCTTTAAACGATACAGACATTTGTACCGTATCATTGGTGTTGCCATTGACCCATTTTAAATCGTTAAAGTAACGGGTTCCAGTGTAAACAGAATCCACAGATAAAGCAGAACGAAATAAGGGATGATTGTTGTCAATTAAGATATGAACTCCCCCAAAATAATTGCCAAAAAGCAGCAGTTCTGGGGCGTCAAAGGCCAATTCAAAAGTGTCGGGCACATCGCTCAACTCCCCTTTAAGTCTAGTCTCGCGCCCAAGTTCCAATTCAGGCAAAAAAACATCCACAAATTTGTGATACACGGTAAAATCGTAGACCAAGCTTTGATTCGGCTGAACAGAGATTGGCTCATAATTCATATAACTCGCCCCTAAAGCGTTTGTCAATAAATCCGTCATTTCGCCCCATAAGAAATTTCCTGATAGTTCCCCCTGAACCACATCGGGAGCGCTGATGGCTAGACGCTTTTGGTCGGCATTGTTTAACACATCTAAATTGAGCGATTCAAAAAAATAGTACCGCTCTTGAGTTTGATAAAAGGCATTTTTAAGCTCAAGGGTCCCCGATAGTGCATCGTAATCTGATCCGTAAGCCGTGGCGGTTACTCCAGCAGAAAATTCAGCAATGTCATCTCGCTTGACCAATCCCAAGGCATTTAAATCAGCAAAATCCACTGATGTAACGAGTCCAAATTGTTTTTGAAGCGGGGATTGATCAATTTTTAAACTACCACTGGTTTCCAAGTATGGATCTGAGATTGACCACGACCATTTTTGAAACGGAGCAATCAAATCAGCGGTTAAATCTAAATTGCGATAGACGTAATTCAAATATTGTAATTCCTCTAAATTCAAGCTGAGGCTGGTGTTCAATTTGTCGCTACTGAATCCTCTACCCTTAATGTCTAGGCGACCAGAGACAAAACCTAAATCATCGGACTGGAACAAATTACCCAGACGTAATCCTTTGGTTTCAAAAACCCCGGAATAGAACGCGTAATCGGGTAAGTCCAGGTTTCCTAGCTCAAAATTAGCATTGAATCGTCCCAAGGAACTCGCAATCAAACCATCAAAACTCAAAAAATCACCCTTTAAATGAAAAGCCCCACTGAGTGTTGTTTTTCCGAGACGTTTAAGGGTTGCAGGCAAACTTGTCCCTAAGCTCTTTGGCATAAAATCAACCAGATCATCTCGGCGACTGCTTAATTTCATGTCTGGGATCTCAAGATCAAAGGGCGCCTGATTGATCATGTTTTTAAGCATGACCTGACCAGTCAATAACGAATTTTTATACCTCAAGACGGCATCAGTCCAATTCAGACGATTTAAGGTTCCATGTAAACTGCCTTGGGTCTCGATGAATCCACCTGGATCAAAAGCGTCGAACCAAGTGTTGATGTCCGAAGTGGCTATATTTGATTCAGGTTTAAGAGCTACATCCAAATAGACTTTGTTTGCAAAATCAGCCATACCATCCTTGTAAGACAGACTCAAATCACCAACAAGCTGGGTGGTGGCTGGAGTGATCAACTTCATGTTGCTTAAGGCCATATGCTCAGGACCATAACGATAATCCCCTGAGAGCTCCGCCACGTGTAAGCCAAAATTGCTGTCAAACCCCATTGATGATATTTTTGCCGTCAAATCAGGTCCGCTCAGACGAAAGTCCTTTGCACTGAGGAAAACACGATTAAACGTTAAATTTTGCAAAGACGCTAAATTTTGATCTTGAATTTGAATTTTGGTGTTGGCTAAAGCCATGCGCCCAATTAATAGAACAAATGGATTTCCGGAAGACTGGGTAGACCCTGGAGTCACAAATTGGTTGATAAAATGGTCTAAACTGTGCTGTGACTCGTCAGGGTAAGTAATGATTTTTAATTGGGCATCTTCTAAACCTAATTGACCAAAGGTCCAACGATTTTTCTTTAAATCTGCTAAGGTCAATACGTTTGTTGTTAGGGATTTAGCAGAAATTAGGGTGTCCTGATGATGGTCCTTAATTAAAACGCCACGTAAATCGATAACACCCTTCCAATTGAGTCCTAATTTTTCGATGTCTATCGCCACGCCATAGTCTTGATTCAAACTGCGGGTCAATCGTTGGGCCAAAGAAGATTGAACCCTTGGAATGCTCAAAACAATCAACAGACCAAAGATCAACAGCAAGGCAAACAAGGTGACTCTTTTTAGTATTTGAATTAGTTTTCTGATCCCCCTTATTGTTTTAAATTTGTTTCAAACTTCTGTTGTGAGTAGCGCAAACGACTGTTACATCTTGGCCATTGAATCTTCCTGTGATGACACGGCTGCAGCCGTATTGCATAACGACCAGGTCCTTTCGAATGTTGTAGCCAATCAAGAAATACATCGTGCCTATGGCGGGGTCGTTCCAGAATTAGCGTCGAGAGCCCATCAACAAAACATTGTCCCCGTAGTCCATCAAGCGTTACGTCAAGCAAATATCGATAAAAAACAGTTAAGCGCCATAGCATTTACGCAGGGTCCAGGTCTTATGGGATCCTTACTGGTCGGCACCAGTTTTGCAAAAAGTTTGTCGTTGGGATTGAACATCCCACTCATTAATGTACATCACATGCATGCGCATATTTTGGCCCATTTCATCGATGATCCACAACAGCGAAAACCAGAATTCCCATTCATTGCGCTGACCATCAGTGGAGGTCATACACAAATCGTACAGGTCAATGATTATTTTGACATGAAGGTTCTGGGAGAAACCATCGATGACGCTGTGGGCGAGGCTTTTGATAAATCGGCTAAAATGCTCGGTTTGCCTTATCCTGGCGGCCCCTTGATTGATCGTTATGCCCAAAAAGGCAATCCTGATGCTTATGAATTTCCCAAACCCAAGGTAGACCCTCTTAATTTTAGTTTTAGTGGTTTAAAAACAGCCGTGCTTTATTTTCTTGAGTCCCAGCAAAGTAAAGACCCTGATTTCATCAAAAATCACCTTCACGATATTTGTGCCAGTCTACAAAAAACAATTGTCGATTACCTTATGGACAAACTCTGCAATGCAGTATCAGCAACCGGCATCAAGCATATCGCAATCGGTGGAGGGGTTTCGGCAAATTCAGGCATAAGGCAAGCGCTCAAAGATGCTGAAGACACTCTGGGTTGGACAACTTACGTCCCTAAGTTCGCCTACTGCACTGATAATGCCGCAATGATTGGAATTGTCGGCTACCTCAAACACCTTAATGGAAAACAATCCGATTATGGGGTTGCGGCCAAATCCAAATTAAGTTTTTAATATGCAGCTGTTCATTAATACCGAGTTCAGTGATTCGGATCAAACCATTGTTTTTGATCAGGATGAAAGCAAACACATGATAAAAGTCCTCAGGCACCAAAGGGGCGACCGCATTTCAGTGACCAATAGTCGTGGTATAATGGCTCAAGGAGTCATTGTGGACGCCAATGCAAAGGGCTGCGAGGTAGCCCTTGATCAATTTCAACACCTCCCTCCGCCTGCTCAAAACATTCACATCGCTATTGCGCCAACCAAGCAAATGGAGCGGCTTGAAT
>WTIY01000006.1 GCA_011525065.1 Flavobacteriales bacterium | reverse complement strand
CCATAGACTCTTGCAGCACTTGAGCGCGAATTTCTTTTGGCGTCGCCCCAATAGCTCTTCTGATACCAATCTCTTTCGTCCTTTCTTTGACCACAATTAGCATAATGTTGCTGATTCCAATCACTCCAGACATCAAAACCAACGCACCCACAAAATAGCCGACGAAACTCAAAATGGAAAAAAGTCCCATAATGCGCTGAAACTGCTCAGCCAAATCAAAATGTCCAATGGCCCGCTCATCATTTGGATGAACCTTGTGGGCTGCCCGCATCTCTTTCATGATCATGGGTTTGATCTCAGTAATCGGTACTTGATCAACGGCTGTAAGGGCCATCCAACTGACCACATCTCCAAAATTAAAGGCCTTTCCAAAAGTTGAAAATGGGATATAGATGGTATTCGCATCTTCTTGGCTATCGCCCTGACTCGAGGTTTTTTTAACTACGCCAATAACCATAAAGTTAATGCCGTTAATTTTGAGATATGACCCGATGGGATCTTCCCCATAATCGTAAAGACTCTTGATAACGTCTGTCCCGACTACGGCGACTTTTCGCTCCTGCTCAATATCTGATTGGGATAAAAAACGCCCCTGAAGCATGTCCAAAGGCTCTTGATTAATGTAATCCGGTTCGTCACCATATACATTAAACGCCCCGGTTTTGTCACCGCGAGTCACATTATTCGAGCCACGATATCCTCCCAGTTGATTTCTGGGGGAGACATAACGCAATTGCGGGAATTTTTCTTTCAATAATGCTACATCAGACAGTTTAAAATTAAAATTGCGGCCCTTTGTAAACCCTTGATAGGGCATTGAGGTTCTTTGGGTCCACATAAAGATGGTGTTGGTCGCAAAATCTCCAAAATCCGACTGCACCCCATTTTTTAAACCATTGGTTAAAGCCAAGAGAATGACCAAAATAAAAATCCCCCAAAAGACCCCGAACGCCGTCAGTACGGTTCTGAATCGATTGGCATTAAGTGCCTCTAATATTTCGTCCCAGCGCTCTTTATTAAACATTATTCGTCTCTTAAGGCTTCAATAGGTCTTATGTGTGCCGCGCGTTGTGCCGGAATAAACCCGGCCAGAGTTCCTGCGAGGATTAGCACCACAACTGTGGTCATGGCTGTAGCAAAATCAACTTGAGGGTATTTTATGAAGGCCGAATCGACCATGGGACCCACCAACTCGAGTAGTCCAACACCGAGGAACAATCCTATAAATCCAGCCATGGCGGTGACAAATATGGCCTCCTGTAAAATCATTCCTATAATCGACCAAGGCAAAGCACCGAGCGCTTTTCTGATGCCAATTTCTTTAGTTCTCTCTTTGACCACAATCAACATGATGTTGCTCACGCCAACAATACCAGCAATGATGGTTCCAATGCCAATAAACCAAAATACGCCCCGTATGGTATCGATCAATCCGTAAATTCTTTTGGCCTCCTCCAGGGTACTGTTCACTCTTACCGCTGAACGATCATCTGGAGCCACGCTGTATTTTTGACGCAAGTCCTTGTCGATTTGCTCTGATAATGCGCTGGATAAAGCCACGGCCTGATCGAAATCATCACTCATTTTGACGGTATAAGCCAAGGATCGCAAACGATCTTGGGCATTAAATACCTTCTGTGCGGTAGACAATGGTATAAATATTCGATTTTCCTCTCGATTACCTCCTGGGTCACTGTAAACCCCAACCACAATGAAATTGATGCCCTGAATGTCGATCTGAGCACCTATGGGATCCTCATTCTTAAAGAGATCTCGTTTCATTTGATGCCCAATGACTGCCACTTTTGTCGTCTGATCCAAATCACTTTGTGCGATGAAACGGCCCTGCACCATGGTTTCATTCTCGATGAACTGTTGATCGGGAAAGGCCCCCTCAACTCTGTAGGTTCCATTTTGATCCTTGTAGGAAACTGCTCCTCCCCAAATGGAGTATATGGGTGTGCGGTACTCCAAGTAATCGTCATAGTTGGATTCGATCAAAACGTGATCTTCATTTTTCAATTGTATGTACCGTCCCGGATTGAGGCCATTGTATTCTTTTGTCGTGGTTCCAGTCCAAACCGATATTCGATTGGCGGCATCTTGCTCAAATTCAGATTGCACCCCTTTTTGAATTCCGGTGCTGACCCCTAACAAAATGACCAAAATAAAAATACCCGAAGCTACAGACAGTGCCGTAAGAAAAGTTCTGAGGCGATTCTTATTAAGGGTTTCAAATATTTCGTGCCAACGCTCTAGACTAAACATTTAAGGCAATTTTGGCGCGGACCTGATTCACTGATTCGTCTTTTACAATGAGTCCGTCTTTTAAGTGAACAATTCTTCGACACATTTGGGCGATATCACGTTCGTGCGTAACACATAAAATGGTCTTGCCTTCATCATTGATTTCTTGAATCAAATCCATCACTTCGTAGGAGGTGGTCGAATCCAAAGCCCCTGTAGGTTCATCGGCCAAAAGTACTTTGGGATCACTGGCCAAAGCTCGAGCAATCGCCACACGCTGCTTTTGACCGCCAGATAATTCATTAGGCAGGTGCTCGGCCCAATTGGCCAACCCAACCTTTTCAAGATAATGCATGGCTCGTTCGGTTCTCTCCTGGCGTTTCATGCCCTGATAGTAGAGTGGCATGGCGACGTTATCCAAAGCCGATTTATAAGAAATCAAATTGAACGATTGAAAAATAAACCCTAAAAACTGATTGCGATATCGCGCAGCCGTGGTTTCATTGAGCTGCTTTATTGGGGTGCCGTCCAGAACGTAACTGCCAGTATCGGCCTCATCCAGCATCCCGAGTATATTGAGAAAGGTCGACTTTCCTGAACCAGACGAACCCATTATGGCGACCATTTCTCCGGATTTTACCGAAAAATTAATTCCCTTGAGTACATGAAGTTTATTCTGTCCTACGGCATAGGACTTATTTAGGTTGTTGATTTCAATCATGATAACCGCTAAAGTCCCAAAATTAACACCCTGACAACGATAATTGTGTGAAATCTATGTTAAGACTTCAGCCTTTGGAACGCCGTAATTTATAGACGGCATAGCCGACAGCACCAACAAGCAAATAGGGAAAAATCATCAAATAGACAATGCCATTGTTAATGCCTTTAGCGGCTTGTCCCGAGGCCTCACTTTCCAAAACAGCACGGCACATAGCACATTGAGCAGAGGCCTCATCAACACCCCCCACCAGAATGAACAAGACCAACACCCATGTCAGTAATCTAGGCATAAAACGGAGAAATCATCAAATACACGACAACGCCAGTCACTGCCACATAAAGCCACACTGGGAAGGTGATTTTTGCTATTTTTCGATGCTTATCAAAGCGCTGAGCACTGGCATAATAATAAGTAAACAACACCAGAGGAATCACGGTAATGGACAGGGTGATGTGACTAATCAGAATAAAGTAGTATAGCCCTTTTATCCAGCCTTGACCGCCATAAGGAGTGGGGTCTGAGGTCATATGATAAGCAACGTACATGACTAAAAAGGCAATAGAACACAAAATAGCAATAGACATGAGTCGCTCGTGCAAGGCCCGGTTTCCTTTTTTTATTTGAATCACCGCAGCGACCAAAAGAACCGCTGTCACGGCGTTGATTCCCGCATAAATCGGTGGCAAGAACATCAACGGCTCAACATCTGGAATACGAACTCTAAAGAGAATGGCCACCACAACCGGAATTAGCACTGACAATACCCATATTAAAAACTTATACCTGGACTGGAAAAATTCTTTCATCACATTTCTTTTATAAGAATGCTAATATCGTCAATTAATTTGGATACCTCATCGGTTTCAAGGCCATCGTAATAAATAATGGGGTTTCCGTACTGATCATAACGAGAGCGTATATTGCCTTGAGCATCAACCAAGGCAAAAAAACCAGAGTGTTCAAATCCCCCATCAAGCTCTGAACCAGGCCCTACATAGAGATTAAAACCAGTATTTGCCATGGCAAAAATTGCCTCTGAATCGCCGGTTAATAAATGCCAATTGGGATGGGTAATGCCATAACTTTTCGCATATTCACTCAAGACCTCAGGCGTATCATAATTCGGATTAATGCTGACCGATAACAGGCTTAAGCGCATCTCACTGGCATAGGCCTTCTGAACCTTCAATAAATTGTTGGTCATGATTGGACATATTGAGGGACAGGTGGTGAAGAAAAACTCAACGACATACACTTGACCCAACAAATCTTGCTCGGTAAGCATTTCGTTTTTCTGATTGGTCAAGGAAAAAGACGGCGCTAATCCTATGGTGGCTAAGTCCCTGTTTGTCTCTTTAGCGTGCTGAAGATTATGTCGATCTAAATCGACCACTTGCTCTTTAGAAATACGCGAAATAATTTTTGGAATGAATATAATCCCAAAGACAAGGACCACAAAAGAAACACCGATGTATGAGTAGCGATGACGCTTCATGTTTATTTTTTACGTGAGGTTTGGTATTTTTTTAAAGCCAATCTGTATTCTGCCAGAATCACTTTAATGTCGTCATTCATTTCATTGTTCACCGTGGCGTAATTGGCCGCGTTGTAACCCACTCCAAACTCTTGTTGGTCGATGTCTTGACGCCCTCTGAGCTTAGCATCTCGATCGATGATGTAAACAAAAGAAGTCGATCCATCCTGGTTCAAAGCATGTGGACTACTGAGCTGAGCGTGAACTCGATTTATATCGCTCATTGCCCCAAAACCAACTTTAAAATTGACCGGATCCGCAATTTGACTGAACTCTTCCTTTAGAGCGACCACCGCAGAGTCTTGGTCTTGAGTGGCCAAAAAAACCATCTGAAAGTCCTCAAACAAATAATTTTTTTTATAAATCTTATGCGCCAGATTAAAAAGCTCAGCTTTATGGTTCAAGACATTTCCCCCAAAAAAACCCAAAATTGTAATTTTTTCTTTTGTGCTGAGTGCTGATCCCTCTGAATCCACAAATCCTGTTAGGACAACATCCACATCCCCAAGTTTGGGTAATTTGGCAAATTGATTGACCCCGCTAGCGAAAAACAAATAAACCGTGATCGGTAGGATAAATAGAACGCCTAATACCAAGTATTTTTTCAAGCCCATGTCACAATTTTAGACAAAAATACAATGCCACTTGCACACTCAGAAATTAATTCACTAAAAAAGGCCCACAAAAAAAGGGGCCTGATTTTTATCGTATATAACTGAAGTCACGAGACGGGACATGGCATAAAAACACCATGTTTTTAAAGAAACTTACCCGAAAATTAAAAGTTAAACTTGATGAAGTTGCTTTTGTATACATCAAAGATGTAGTCGGCTTCAACCAGCAAAATCGCAATCAGATAACAGATCAAAAAGACAGCCGTCCACACTACAGCCCGTCTGAGTCCACTGGTCTCGTCGCGCATGTGCATGAAGTCCCAAGTGATGTAATAGGCTTTGACTAAGGTTAAAATGATGAAAATCCAATTCAAATATTTCATGGTCAAAAAGCGACCGTGAACCAAAACCTCTGGCTTGATAATCCCTAACACCACCTCTACGGCAGTCACCACGCATAAGAAAGCGAAGACCCCCCATATTTTTTGGATGTTGGAATTGAACTTGACC
>WTIY01000200.1 GCA_011525065.1 Flavobacteriales bacterium | reverse complement strand
CCCTAATCTGAATTTTTTATTGAGCTGTTTGTTCAGACTGAAATCTAAAATGGCATAGCCAGGTACCAAAGTATCATAACGATCTAAGTAATTATTTCCGTTGGTGTCAAACAGACCAAAGGCACTGCGATAAGTCACCCGAAATGATCCGTTGAGTTTCCATTTTGGCTCGTTAAAAAATAATTTGGCATTTGCACTGTGCTTTGATCGATTGACCAATCCCAAATAATCCGTTGATTCAAGTCTAAAAACCGGACTGGATGGGGTTAAACGTGCAAAAACCGCTCCGTTTTTAAAAGCATCTTCTGCATCTTTGTCTCGAGCCATTAAAAATTGATAACCTAAACTTAGATTGAGATTAGGGGTTAAGCGCGCTGAGAAATCACTCTCTAAGCCTTGGGTATAAACCCGACTGAGGTTGTAATAACTAAAAACATTTTGGCCATTTGTTTTTTGTGCAATCACCCGAGTATCAATTAAATCACGAATATCATTTCTGAATAAATTCAGGTTCCATTTGACATCAGATGAAAGTTTAACATCTAATCCTAGATTCATGGCTACAGAACGCTCAGGTCTAAGCGGATCATCGAATTCGCTCAAAGGGACTGTGAGGTTTAGAATGTTTCCAGCCGCCTGTAATTCAGGCAGACGAACGGGTACGGCGTTGTACCCTAAAACGGTATAGCCCGCCGTAGCATTGGTAAAATCGAAATAAAGTTGTCTGAAATCTGGGGTTTTAAAGCCGTAACCCACAGAGGATTTTAACGCAATATTGCGGTTGATTTTATAACGCAACGCGAGTTTAGGGCTAAATGCTGAAGCGTACTCATTGTGCATGTCGTATCGGGCACCTATAACTAGGTTTAATTTGTCCTGAATGTCTTTATCGTATTGGGCATAGGCGTAGGGGGCGTGAAATTCTGGTGCGCCATAGAAATCGGTGCGACTTAATTTTTGATAGGTTAGACCAAGACCGCCAATCCAGGTCCCTTTATTGTCTGACTCGCGGATTGACCGCATCTCAGGTCTTGAGAACCATTGGTCGAACATGCTCTGGCTGAATAAATCTCCAAATTCATCATTTAAAAATTCCTCAGCCCGATATCGAGTGGTATACCATTCGAATTCTTGAGTCCAGTTAGGCATGGGTTGTCGTGAAAGGTGCAGTGTTGTGTTGAATTCATTGATTTCACTGTCCCCAGACAGCGTGCTGCTGGCTCGGTAATCTTGAGATTGATTGTAAAACCTTCCTGACAATTGAATTTTTGTCAACGGATTTAAATCACCTTTGTATTTGATTTGCGCGGTGTGGTTTCTGTAGGGCTCAACGGTCTGTAGGGCGTCATCTGCAATCAGATCATATCCAGAGGATGAAAGTCTATTTAAAAATACGGACCATTGACTCGCTTCATTCCGCTCCGCGTATTGCCCTCTCAAATCATGGGTGGATAGACTCCCTGCCCGATAATCAATTCGGGTCGTTTTTCCCAATTTCGGCTCTTGAGTGATAATGTTTATGATCCCTCCCAAAGCCTCGTTACCATATAGGCTCGAAGAAGCCCCGCGCACGATTTCGATTTGTTTGATGTTTCCAACCGTAATTCTACTCAGGTCTAGGGTTCCAGCCGATCGACCGATTAGTGGCACCCCATCGATCATAACCAGGGTATATTGACTGTCGAGGCCCTGCATTTGAATGCCTTGACCACCTCCAAAATCCGGAACCGTAATTAAGCCTGTCTGTTCAGATAACAAATCTGTCAGTCGAATGGCATTGATGGCCTCTATTTCCTTTTGAGGAATGAACTGTGTGGGCATGGGAAGCGAAGAGAGCTGTCTTTGGGTTCGCGTTGCCGAAATCACCACTGGATCGAGGTTTTCGAGGTTGATGGAGTCCGCGGAAACCCCGGGATTTTGCCCCGACAAACCTAAAGAGAACAAAATAAAAAGGTAAACTAAACCCAGACGCACGGACCCTACTTTTTTGCCGTTGTAAAGATCGTAAATTGACCTTAGAATATTAAGGAAATCGATATCAAATAAACTGAGTCGTAAATCAATTTTTCCTATTCTATGGCCGAATCATAAGCCGCTTGGCCACCAACGACAGGAAGACTGATGTAACTGCCGTCTAAATCGACGCTTAAGCGCGTCCCTGGTTGTGGTCTTAGGGTGAAGTCGCTGTCTGATGAAAAGATCATAAGGCCAATTTTTGTGCCTTGTGGGATGATTTGGTCATCTGGCATTAAATCAAAGCTTACCGCTACAAATTCGCCAGGGATTAGCGGGTGGCTTTTTCTAAGTGAAATGTTCTGAGGATCTGCCCACCCTCGCGTAATTAAATTATCGGTTATCGGCCGACCTTGTTGCTCGACCCAAGGTAAGGCCACCAAATATACCGAGAGGTTGACGGCCTTTTTACTGGCCGCTACATTTAGATGGACTTTGGGGGTTCCAGAAAGATGGATGTCTTTTTTTAAAACGGGAGTGGTATAAATGAGTCGGTGCTCTGACTCCGCGCTCATGGCCAATTCTGCAGCACTGATGCGGTAGTCATCGCTGATGATTTCTATGGCATCAGTTTTATTCGGGCTTAAGGTCAAGGCACCACTAGAATGGCCTCCTGGATTGGGGTAAAGCGTCACCATAGTAGCCTCTGGGTTTGGGAAGTCAGCATAGGGCGTGGGTTGATTATTGGGTTTGTCTTCGCGTACAATCCAAGATTTAGGCCCAGTTGCGGCACCGTTATCTTGTCCGTGAAGATAGTGGCTAAACCACTGATTCATCATCCAAAGCGGGGGAGGACCTCCATGACCTTTTTGATGATAATAGATTTGATGGTCTAAGCCCATACTTCGGGCTCGGTCATAAATGCGATAACTGTGTTCGGGCATTACGTTCCAGTCGTTAAAGCCATGAGCCATTAGCAAGGCAGCTTTCATCGGGGCCATTTGATTTAAATAATCACGACTGGCCCAGAAGTCATTGTAATCACCCGTTTTGCGATCCATACCTTGAGCCATGATGCTGTCCCGCACCCGCGCGTTATTTCCAGCTCTTTTCTCAGGGTCTCCACTGTGGATAAAGTCATAAAGCACATCGATGTCTTCGCCTAAATATCCGCCCGGAGAGCGTACCAAACCGTTAGATCTATAATAGTGATAGTAGGAAGTGTTCGGCGCTATGGGGATGATAACTTCAAGCCCTTGTACCCCTGTTGTGGCCGCAGCCAACGGCAATGTACCATTGTAAGAGGTTCCGGTCATCCCCACTTTTCCTGTGGACCAATACGCCTTGACGGGCTCACCGTCTACCGGGGCGTTAAAACCCGGGGCACGCCCACACAACCAATCGATGACGGCTTTTGGCGCTAGGGATTCGTTTTGGCCACCTACTGTGGGCGCTCCTTGCGATAATCCAGTTCCTGGAGATGAAGAGTGGACCACGATGTAGCCCCTAGGGACCCAAGTTTTGATGTGGGAATTTGAAATGATCGGTCGCTCACCAATTCTGGTCACTTCCGGATGGATATGTGGGGGAGAGGGTTCGCCCAATTCTTGATGGACGTCCCAAAAGGATCCTGGAACATTCCCTGCAACTCCGGCGAAATAGGGGCTAGTGACATAAATTATGGGCAGTTTCAAATTCTGGGTTTCGGTTTGTTCTGGTCGAGTAACTGAAACATGCATGCGATCGAGTTGACCGTCTTGATCCGAATCAAATTCTGTTTCGACCCAAAGATCATGACGAATCCACCGGTCTGGATCAGCAAAACCTGGAACCACCTGTGCTAGTCCTTCTTTAAAAGTTGGGATCTCCTTGCTCTGTGCGTTGGTTGTTTGGGGGTAAACTGCAGTTAACATAAGGCCAAAGACCAGAGACCTTATAGGGTAATGGGTTGTGATTATGTCTCGTATTGATAAAAATGTCATATCATAGTGGGTTCAAAAGATTCGACAATTAGTTTTGGATCTTTGGGTATTTCTCGGTTAATATAATCCATTTTTGACCCTCATGATCTGTGGTAAAGAATAAATATTGGTCACCACCTTCCTTGATGCGCCACATGTTGCGTATTTCTGCGACGCGCATAGGAAAATCTCTGGTAGTCACGTTAAATTGCTTATTCTTGAATTGTTTCATGACCCCTTTGGTAAACTTAAATTTTTCCATGATCCTAAACGATCTTCCGGGAAAATCCAAGGGTTGATCTGCCGAAAATAAATGTGCATTCGGACCGATTCGGCGCATTGAGAGACGATCTAAAAGGGCAGAGTAACGCCCTACTTTCCGCCAGGCAGCATGAGGCTCAAAGAGATAATTTTCTATAGGTCCGAAAACTTGGCGCTCAGTCAGGGCCCAAGGGAAATGGTCGATTTTGGCTGAATTATTTTTCATATTGACCACATATATTTCTGGATCGGACAAACCTTGGGGGGTGTTCGCTATTTTTTTAGTCAAACACCAAATCAACTCTTTGACTTCATTATCGACCGCCACAACATGAATTTCTATTGCGGTTTTGAGCTGATCAATACCAAGGCTCAAATCAAGCATGGGTGAGGTTTTTATCATCACCATTTCGGCCTGATTCAGCCAGGAGTCGAGATGCCCTAGGACATTTGGTTGGCAGTCCTCAAGTCGAAAGACTTTTTTTTGCTGCAGGTCGCGTCTTGCGGGATCCAAGTAAATCACATCGACCTGATGATGGTTGATGCCATGGATTCCATCCTGAGGGTGACATTGAACCTTGGCATTAAGCTGCTTCATGTTGTGATTGACTATGGCAGAGAGTCGCTTATTGATTTCAAAATGATGCACCTTCGCTCCTGCACAAGCCATGAAATAGGCATCAACCCCAAAGCCACCGGTTAGATCCGCTATGGTTTTATTTTCTAAGGATGACCCATAATGCCTTTTGAGCAGATTCGCTTTGTACTCAGCGGTTTGCTCTGATGAACATTGTTCGATCGAAATTTTAGGTGGATAAATTAAATTATGGCTCTTGTGCCAAGTGGGTAGCTTTTCTTTGCTTTTTCTAAAACCCTCAAGCTGCTCAATTAATTCGTGTCGACTAATGTTTTCAAAAGGTAAGGGACCAAAGGCTAAATCCTTCATTGTGGCCCTGGTGCTTTTAATCCAACGAGAAAAATCCTCAGATGACAAAACCGGATTGATGTGATTAGTGTCAGGATCCATCAATAATTGAAGGCGTATTGGATTAAGTTGGCTCCCATTTGCAGTGCTTTGAGACGAACCTCAGGCGGGTCTTGATGCACCCTGGGATCCTCCCAGCCATCGCTCAAATCTGACTCAAAGGTATACAATAGAGCCAATCTGCCATTGAGCGTTATGCCCATGGCTTGAGGGGGTTGATTGTCGTGCTCGTGTATTTTGGGTAAGCCGCCAGGAAAAGAAAAGGTCTGATTGAAAATAGGGTGATTCGTTGCTAATTCTAAAAGCGGGGCATCAGAAAATAGACGCATTAAAATGGGTCGAATAAAAGGATCCATGCCGTAATTATCGTCGATGTGAAGAAATCCTCCAGCTTTGAGATACTCTCGAAGTTTCTCTTGTTCGGCCTCAGAAAAATAGATATTACCATGCCCGGTCATGTGAATCCACGCAAGATCAAAG
>WTIY01000231.1 GCA_011525065.1 Flavobacteriales bacterium | reverse complement strand
CATGTAGCTCATCATATCTGTGACCGTACTATCGCCTAAGCGCACCACTACATCTCCTTTTTGAAGACCCGCTTTTTGAGCAGGCTTATCCTCACTAACCCCATCGATGCGCATGCCCTCTCCAGTATATAAATAATCAGGAACGACCCCGAGACCCACTTTAAATCGCGGAGTTTCCTCACTTTCATTTTTGGTCTTTCTAAAACTCAATTTGTCGTCATCGTCAAGATCCATGAGCAGGGCAAGAATATATTGGCCAATGCGCTCTAAACCAGGATAGTTGATTTTATCGGCATCGTCTGATGGCTTGTGATAGTCCTCGTGTTGACCAGTAAAAAAATGAAGGACTGGCAAGTCCATAAGATAAAACGACGTGTGATCGGATGGCCCAACACCGCTTTCGTGCTCGGCTATGGTCAAGTCAAAATTATTGTTGGCGAATAGAAGCTGCTTAAATTTTGGGGATGTTCCCACCCCGTGGACGGCTAAAGTATTTTCCTCATTCAATCTGCCGACCATATCCATGTTCACCATTAAATTCACTGATGACAAATCAATGGTAGGATTCTTGACAAAATAATTGGAGCCCAAAAGACCCTTTTCTTCACCGGAAAAACCGATGAATAAATAATTGGTCTGAGCAGATTCAGTCTTAAGCCGCTCTGCCAGGTACAACAAAAGAGCAACCCCACTTGCATTGTCGTCTGCTCCATTGTGAATGGCCGGAATGCTGTCGCGATATAACGATCCCTCACCTCCAAAACCCAAATGATCAAAATGCGCGCCGATTACCACAGTTTTCTCCCCACCTTGGTCTAAATACCCGATGACATTAGTCCCTTTGGTCGCCGTTGAATCCTCGGGAGTTCCAAGCTGGGTTTGCTCATGTGGATTATTGCTTGGTTTGAAACTAAAGGTCTGAAAATAGTCCGCGCTGCCCTTTGGGGTTAAACCCAACTCCTGAATTCGTTCTGCGAGATAATCTGCTGCAAGACGCTCACCTTGAGTTCCGGTTTCGCGCCCCTGCATAGCATCTGCCGCCAGATAACTGACATCGCTTTTGAGTTGCTCAATCGCGGTGGGTCTTGGCGCATCGCAGGCTGCCAAAATCAGTATGAAAAAAAGGACTTTAATTGTACGCATATCTTTATTTTTGCACAAAAATAATCCAAAAATGAGAAACCTTTGCCTAATCATGATTCTTTTGTTCCTAGGGGCCTGCGGTCAAAAACAACAGAATCAAAATACTCAAGAACCACAGAATCAAACCAACGTTTCAGACAATCCACTGATTTATCCAGAGGAAACTCATTTTAAATCATTACGTCAAGTGACCTTTGGTGGTGATAATGCAGAAGCTTACTGGAGTTTTGACGATGGCCAACTGCTTTTTCAATCGAATTTCGAAAAATGGGGTGTCGGGTGTGATCAAATGTTTCTCATGGACGCGGATCAGGAATTTTCACTGTCCCAACCGCCCATGATCAGTACTGGAAAAGGGCGCACCACTTGCGGCTATTTTTTACCGGACAATCAGCATTTTGTCTACGCCTCTACCCACTTGGATGACCCTGCCTGTCCAGAGGTGCCTCTTCGAAAAAATGGTAATTACGTCTGGCCTGTCTACGATAGCTTTGACATTTTTGTCGCTGATTTAAACGGGAACATCACCGGACAATTGACCGATTCACCGGGCTATGATGCCGAAGCCACAGTTTCTCCTAAGGGCGATAAAATTGTATTTACCTCCACCCGTAGTGGAGATCTTGAGTTATACACCATGGACATCGATGGTTCGAATGTAAAACAAATCACCGATGAACTGGGTTATGACGGTGGAGCGTTTTTCTCTCCAGACGGCAGTCAACTTATCTTTAGATCTTCAAGACCAAAAACACCAGAGGCCATCGCTAAATACAAAGGTCTGCTGGCCGAGGGCTTAGTAGAACCGACAGAAATGGAGTTGTACATTTGTAATTCAGATGGGTCTGAATTGCGCCAATTGACTCGTTTAGGCAATGCTAACTGGAGTCCATTTTTTCATCCCAATGGCGACAAGGTCTTGTTTTCAAGCAATTTCGAAGCTGAGCGTGGTTTTCCTTTTAATCTTTACATGATTGATACTGACGGGAAAAATTTGACCCGCATTACCCACAGCGAAACCTTTGATGCCTTCCCCGTATTCAGCAATGATGGTAAATACCTCGTATTTTCATCCAATCGCAATAACGGCGGCACCCGAGACACTAACTTGTTTATCGCTGAATGGCAAGACTAAAATATTAGCATGACCATAGAGCTGTCCGGCAAAAAGAGGCTGATCTACTGGAGCGCATTCCTGGTCCTTTTTGCGGGATATCCCCTGTTTACCCATTTTATTGAGCGCAGCGATACCTGGCTCTTATTTTCAGCCTATGCCAGCTTGTGGATCCTGAGTTTGCCGGGTCTTTTGATTCATGGCCCTTCATCTGTGGGCGCCTCAATCCCTTGGACCTGGGACTTCATCGTGGGTCTAGGCCTGCGTCTGAGTTTAATGTTTACCCTACCCAACCTCTCTCAAGACATTTATCGTTTTTTATGGGATGGGCACCTAGTCGCTCAGGGCATTTCACCTTATTTATTTACCCCAGAGCAACTGATCACAACTGAGCAGTGGCTCGAGAGTGTTCCAGAAAATGCCTCGAGGCTCATCGATAAAATGGGGCCCCTCAGTGCTGGAAATCACAGCAATTATCCCCCCATTACTCAATGGATCTTTGCCCTGGGACATTGGCTACAAATCAAATCCATCACTGGACAAATTGCCGTGTTACGCCTGACCATAATTTTGGCTGATCTATTGCTCTTTTTTGTGGGTCGTCTGCTGCTGAATAAGCTCTCCTTAAACCCCAAATACATCAATTGGTATTTCCTGAATCCCTTTGTCATTTTAGAACTCACAGGCAATCTGCATTTTGAGGCCTTTATCGCCCTGTGCCTTGTTGGGTGCCTTTGGCTCTTAATTCGAGGAGCGTACCTCTGGGCAGGCATTGCCTTGGGCGTCGGTGTAGGCATTAAATTAATACCTCTAATGTTTGTTCCTTTAATTGCAGCCTATCTTTTGAGCCAAAACCAATGGATGTCTCAAAACTGGTCCAAAGCCTCCTCAGGCAAAAACATCCAAACGTTGGGGAAATTTCTCTCTGGTCTGCTGATTTGCATTGCCTTATTCAGCGCACCATTTTTTGACACTGTTGGGGTCTTCAATTATGCAGAGACCACGCGACTTTGGTTCACTAAATTCGAATTCAATGCCAGTTTTTATTACTTCTTTCGGTGGCTGGGCTTTCTTTGGAAGGGATACAATTTAATCGCCCTTTTCGGCCCGTTGCTCTCCGGGATTAGCGTTTTGATTATCCTCTATTTATCCAGACTGGTTTGGCTCAATCGGTGTTCACTCATCGCAGCGATGATGTGGACCATGCTTTTGTATTTGCTATTAGCCACCACGGTGCATCCATGGTATTGGACCACAGTGTTGATCTTGAGTATCATGACCAAGAGTCGAATCGGTTTAATCGGCAGTGTGGTCGTTTTCCTGAGCTATTCAGCCTATCAAGCCCTTGGAGTTGACGAAAAACCGATTTGGATTTTGATTGAATACGGCCTTATAATCGGTTTTGCCCTATTTGAATGGAGCGATTTCAGGCGACAAAGACTTCCTCAGCCTTGTCAAAACTCTTAAATTCGATCAAATAACCATTCGGGTCTTTAACAAAAAAGGAACGATGCGCACCCACCCGACCGGTCAGAAATTCAGTGGCAGGGGTATGCAGAAAGGCTTCTCTTTCTAATCGATAGTGCAAGTCTTGCCATTGAGCTGCTGGCAGAACAACGCCGAAGTGAAATGACGGCAATATGGTTTTCTCAAAACTGTAATTGGGATAATCGAAACTAAAGGTGCCACATTTGGTATAAGTAATCTGATGACTAAATAAATTAATGTCACACCAGAGGTTGGATTGACGCCCCACAGAGGCCCCAATGATTTCCATAAAAAAACGACGAGTAGCCTCGATATGGCGACATGGCAAAGACAAGTGAAATTGGGGATTCATAGGGCAATCAATTAATCATTGAACTTAGTTATTGCTTAAAGAAAATTAAACCATTTTAGGGACAATAGTTCACAAGGCTTATACAAATTATGAACAGATGTTGGTTCGCAACTTTAATCTCAAAACTCAGAACATTAAAGACTGCTAACCCCTAAATATCCTCTTCCTGCTGCTCATCTTCGTCAGAGAGCTCAGGGGTGTCCGTGCTATCCTTTTCTTGATCGTCATAGTCATTGTCGTCATCTTGAAAATTTTCCATTGTATCAGCCAGGCGTTTGCTCACTTTCACCAAATAAATACTGTCTTCAGTCCGCACCTCTACCGCTTCAATGATTTCATTTTGGGCATTGCGAAAGGTGATAATGTCTTCTGGCTCATATCCATAGGGAAATTTATCAACCAAAAGGTCCAAAATTTCTTTGTTGAGTTTTTTGTAATCTACGATAACCCGTCTCATAACTAAAAATCTAATAGGTAAGCAAATATTAATGGTGCCACAATCGTGGCGTCACTTTCGATAATGTATTTCGGTGTCTTGATGTCAAGTTTCCCCCAGGTAATTTTCTCATTGGGTACGGCACCTGAATAACTGCCATAACTGGTAGTTGAATCACTGATTTGACAGAAATAACTCCAAAATGGGGTGTCGGTGCGCTCCATGTCTTGATATAACATCGGCACCACACAAATGGGAAAATCACCCGCGATGCCCCCACCAATTTGAAAAAACCCTATCCCCTTTTCCGAGTTGGCGGTATACCAGTCGGCCAAAAAGGTCATGTACTCAATCCCTGACTTCATTGTGGAAGCTTTGAGTTCTCCTTTTAGAACATAGCTTGCAAAAATATTACCCATAGTGCTGTCTTCCCACCCGGGAACCACCATCGGTAAATTTTTCTGGGCCGCTGCATACATCCAGGAATCCTTTAGATCAATTTCATAATAGGGCTCAAGAGCTCCACTGAGCAATAATTGATACATGAATTCATGCGGAAAATAGCGTTCTCCTCGCTCCTCAGCACCTTTCCAGAGGTCAAAAATGTGCCCTTGTAACCTCCTAAAGGCCTCTTCCTCTGGAATACAGGTGTCGGTAACACGATTCAAGCCGCGCTCCAATAATTCCCACTCTTGTTCAGGGGTTAAGTCACGATAATTGGGCACTCTTTCATAGTGCGAATGGGCTACAAGGTTCATGATATCTTCCTCTAAATTTGCACCGGTACAAGAAATGATTTGCACTTTATTCTGTCGGATCATTTCAGCAAAAATTTTTCCAAGCTCCGCGGTACTCATGGCTCCCGCCAGTGACACGAGCATCTTAGATCCCTGATTGAGTTGCGCTTCATAAGCCTTAGCCGCATCCACCAGGGTAGCCGCATTAAAGTGCTTATAATACTTTTGAATGAAATCTGAAATTGGCGTTTTACTCATGGCTATCAATATTGAATTTATGGTAACGCTTGTTTTTTTGATCCTCAAGGTTGCTGCTTGGAGCCTGCTTGAGGTCCTTGCGCTCAAATTTATAAGTCAGCATTTTGTAATACAGCTTCGCAGCTAAAAAATCTGAACTCTTATCCTCCTCCCT
>WTIY01000281.1 GCA_011525065.1 Flavobacteriales bacterium | reverse complement strand
GAGCACAACGCTGAAACTGATCATATTTTTCTGAGCCTCCCGTAGGTTACGGCAGCTCAGATTTTTTTGCATCATGTCTTGATCTAGACCGGTCATGCAAATGGTGATAAAGGCTCCACCGATAAAAGATTTCCAGAAATAAGTCTTTTTCTGCCAATGATCAAAAACAAATATTTGATCGTAGCGGTCAAAGGCCTCGGAATTCATCAGCTGGGCGACGCTTAAATTCATCTGATTCAAAATGAAAATAATGGCCAATACCACGGCAGCAATCATAAATGTGGTTTGGAGTGTATCGGTCCAGACAATGGTTTTAATTCCTCCCCGAAAGGTGTAGACCCATATCAAGAAAATAGAGAGGATCACAGTCCATTCAAAACTCACCCCCAAGGCGTTAAACACGAATTGCTGTAGGACCATGGCCACAAGAAACAGCCTGAAGGCGGCACCGAGGACCCTAGAAACAAAGAAGTAAAAGGCCCCTGTCTTATAGCTGACCCAGCCAAATCGAGTCTCGAGATACTGATAAATTGAGGTGACATTGTGACGATAGTACAGTGGAAGAAGGACTGCGGCGACAATCAAATAACCCACTAAATAGCCCAAAACGACCTGAAAATAGGTCATTTGAGCGCCCCCAACCCAACCCGGCACCGAGATAAAGGTAACGCCGCTAAGCGAGGCGCCGATCATACCAAATGCTACGACATACCAACGGGAGTTTTTTCCCCCAATGAAAAAAACAGTATTGCTATCATCGCGGCCCGTTCTCCAGCTGATCAGCATTAAAATTGTGAAGTATCCGAGCAGTGTTAAAAGAATGGACGAAGGGGTCATTGATCGGGTTTTGGTTTGGTTTTAAAATTACGAAGAATCGGCTCCTTAGCACTATATTTTTCATACTTTTAAGCCAGCATTGTACCTTATGTAAATAAAATCACTCATGAAAGAAATCTTACAGATCACCGGACTTTTTATTCTTATGCTCGCCCCACTGCATTCACAGACTTATCTTGAAATGATCGACTCTGGCGAGTATACCGTGGCCGAGATAAAGTCAGAGGCTGATCGTTATTTTTCCGGACGTGATCTGGGTCGAGGCTCAGGTTATTTTCCATATCAACGTTGGTTGCATATGGCTCAGAGGTTACAAGATGAGCATGGATATTTGCCCAATACGCTTCAGCGCATAGAGGAGATTCAAAACTATGACGCTTATTTAAACGAATCTGCTGGGGCCAGAGTTAACTTATTTGATTATTGGGAAGAACTGGGTCCAACGTATTGGAATGCCACAACGCACTGGAGTCCAGGAGTGGGTCGTGTCACAGGAATTTCGGTACAAGAGGATAACGAGCAACACATTATCGTGGGCGGTGAAACAGGGGGTGTTTGGCGAACCTACAATGGCGGGGAGACCTGGGTGCCTTTAACAGACTATTTGGCCAACCTCAAGGTTTATTCGGTGGCCATAGATCCTTCAAATCCCGAAACCTATTACTTTGGATCGACTTCAGGTTTGATTTTTAAGTCTCAAGATTCTGGTGCAACTTGGACTAACGTGGGTCAAATCGGTAACAGTGTGGTGAATAAAATTTTAATCCACCCCACGAACCGACTCATTCTTTTTGCTTCGGCACAAAATCAGGGAATTTATAAATCATCAAACGGTGGTTTTGCCTGGGACGAGGTAGTGAGCAATGAAAATAGAGGCTATGATATTGAATTTAAACCAGGAGATCCTGAAATAGTTTATGCTTCGGGTCTCAAGTTTCACGTCTCAAGTGATGGTGGAGATAGTTTTACAGTGCATGCAGACTTTCCCAATAATGAACCAAAAATGATTGGTATTTCTCCGGATGACCCGGAAGTTGTTTATGTCATTGAGGCCAATGGTGGAAGTTTTGGAGGACTCTATAAATCAGAGGATGCTGGCTTTTCGTTTGTAGAATTGAATCACGCAGGTCGCAATTATTTTGGTTATGACACTGCTGGTTTTGACCCTGGAGGCCAAGCACCTCGAGATATGGATATCACGGTCAATCCAAATGACGTCAATGAAGTCCATATTGCAGGGGTTTTGACTTGGAGGTCATTAGATGGTGGGCTTAATTTTGACATCAGTTCCGATTGGGTGCCAGGCAATGCTGCAAATGCGGGAATAGGGTATTGTCATGCTGATGTAGATATTTTGGAGTTCGTCAACAATACCTTGTACGCTGGAACGGATGGAGGAATCTTCAAAGCGCCAAATACCACCGAAATTTCCGCGGATTATTACACTGATTTATCCACGGGTCTCGGTATCAGACAATGGTATAAAATTGGGGTTTCGCAAACCTCAGATGTGGTGGTCACTGGGGGCTCACAAGATAACGGGTCTTCATTTTACAGCGCAGTTACAGGTCAATGGATCGATTGGATTGGTGCTGACGGTATGGAGGGCTTTGTGGACAAAGACAATCCAGAGCTCTTGTACGGAATGATTCAATTTGGGGGCATGTATCGCACCGAAAATGCAGGAACCACACTCTTAAATTTACCAGAGCCTGGTTCAGGTTCGGGCGCTTGGGTGTCGCCATTTGAGCAGGATCCGAGTGTGCAAAATACCATTTATTGCGCCTTTGAGCAGGTCTTTAGAAGCGACAACAAGGGCGGCAACTGGACGCCAATCTCTCAAGATTTTGGTGGGGATTTAAATCAGATGAAAATTGCCCCTTCGAATAATCAAATTATCTATGCTTCACGTGGGGCACAATTGTATCGCACAATGGATGGTGGCGCAACAGATTGGCAGACCATGAATCCTCCGGGAGGCATCAATTCGATTGCGATTCATCCGGCCGACCCCATGCGTATTGCAGTTGCTGTTTCGGGTACAGCCAAAGTAAGGGTCTCATATGACGGAGGAGAAAATTGGGACTCTATGACTTTAAATTTACCCAATTTTAGTGCTTTGTCTGTGCTGTGGGACGACAATGGGAGTAATGGCCTTTATCTGGGCATGGACTACGGGGTCTATTACATCGACGACACCTTTAGCGAATGGCAACCGTTTCTGACCAATTTACCCAATGTGATTGTCAATGAATTGGAAATCAACCAAGCCAATGGAAAAATTTACGCTGGCACTTATGGTCGTGGATTGTGGGCCTCAACGAAATACGGTTATGTTGTGGGACAGGAGGAATTTACTCAAGTTTCTGCTCGTTTGGCGCCAGTCCCTGCCACTGAGACAGTGAATATCTACATTGACTCCCCCGATCAATTGAGTATTTCAATTTTTGACCTTCAAGGAAAATTATTGCATTTCGAGCCAAGTCAACTCATTTCTGGACAGCATCAAATCGACTTGGGTGATTTTGCGGCGGGAATCTACGTTATCCGCCTCTCAGGACCTCAGGGGCATTGGACCAAAAAAATAATTATAGAGTAAGCGATTATGGATTTCTCCTCAAAGTTATTGGCTAAAGCCGTGGATGAGATGGCACTTTTACCAGGTATTGGTAAGCGGACTGCTTTGAGGTTAGTCTTGCATCTCCTTAAACAGCCCACAGCGAGAACTGCTGCTTTGAGTCAATCCTTGAATGAGCTTCGTGAGCACAGTAAATTTTGTCGACAATGCCACAACATCTCCGATCATGAATTGTGTGAAATTTGTGCCAACGTCAATCGCGATCGTTCATTGGTTTGTGTGGTAGAGGATATCAGGGACGTAATGGCCATTGAAAATACGAGTCAATTTAAAGGTGTTTATCACGTTTTAGGGGGTAAAATTTCGCCAATGGATGGCGTTGGTCCGCATGATCTGACCATTGAATCACTCGTCCAAAAAGTAAATTCCGGGGAAATAAAAGAACTGATTTTTGCGTTGAGTTCTACCATGGAGGGGGACACCACAAATTTTTACATTTTTAAACAAATCGAGCAGACCCCGGTGGTTATGACGACCATTGCCCGTGGTATTGCCGTTGGGGATGAATTGGAATTTGCCGATGAGGTCACTTTAGGCCGCAGTATTGTGCACAGGATTCCCTTTGAGGCCTCATTCAAACAGAATTAAAACATTTATTGGAGCTCTCGGTAATCATACTGTCCTATAATGTTCGGCCCTATGTTTGGCAGTGCATCGATTCGGTTCAAGCCGCCCTTAATGGGCTAAATGCCGAAATCATGCTGGTAGACAACGCTTCCAGTGATGATACCGTCCAAAGTATAATGCGCGATTTCCCCCAGGTGCGTGTTGTAGCCAATACTGAGAATCTGGGTTTTTCAAAAGCCTATAATCAAGCCATAGATCAAGCACTGGGTGAATACATTTGTATTCTTAACCCAGATACAGTTTTAGCTGAAAGCGTCTTTGAACCTTTAATTAAAAAATTCAACACCCATGAAAACTTAGGGGCTTTGGGGGTAAAATTCATCGATGGACGCGGCCAATTTTTGCCTGAGTGTAAACGAAGGATCCCGACCCCCAAGGGAAGTCTAAAAAAACTTTTGGGTTGGTCTGAAAATAACCAGGGCTATTACCAGGACAATTTGGCGCCAGATCAAGAGGGTCAAGCCGAAATTTTGGCCGGAGCGTTTTTGATGATGCGAAAAGGGGATTACTTATCGGTTAACGGTTTTGATGAACATTATTTCATGTTTGGAGAAGACATTGACTTGTGTTATAAATTGATTAAAAATGGCTTACAAAATTATTATGTCGGTACCCAAAAAATGATTCACTATAAAGGAGAAAGCACCCAAAAAAACCGTCAATATCTCGAGCGATTTTACGGGGCCATGATTCATTTTTATCGCACACATTTTTCTCAGAATCGCCTGGAGCTCTTTGCGGTTTGGATGTTTGCGCAAATATTGATCATGCGCCGCGGAATCTGGCCCAGAAAATCCAAGGTCATGGATGGATCTCCAAGTCTGGTGGTTTGGGTGAGTCAGCGCAATGAAATCCCTGATTCCTTACGTCAGTGGTTACCTAAGGGTCCTTGGCGGATCGACCCGGATCAGGTTAAAATAATCAGCCCCAAAGACCTTAATCTGCAGCATTTAGAAAATGCTAGGCTAATTTTCGACCGAGCAAGCATGAGCTATTCAGACATCATTGAGGCCATGGCTCAGGGGGTAGAAAAAAATCAGTTTTTTCGAATTTGGCATGACAAGAGGGGCCTATTGATCGGTAGTGATTCGAGTGATGCTCAAGGTCAGGCCCTGTATTTGTCCGAGTAAGACTTCATCAACGAGACCGGTTTTTTGGGATAAAGGAATTGCAAAATATTCAACTAAAACCTGATATTTTCGTTAATTTTGCAAAAAATAAGAGAACACCCTATCTATGGCCAGATTTGAGTTAAAATTGCCCAAAATGGGCGAAAGCGTCGCCGAAGCCACCATTACCAATTGGTTAAAAAGTGTCGGAGATTCTGTTGAAATGGATGAGGCCATACTTGAAATTGCCACTGATAAGGTGGATAGCGAGGTGCCCACTGAAGTTTCGGGGGTTTTGGTGGAACAGTTATTTGCTGTCGATGACGTGGTTGAGGTTGGGAGTGTTTTGGCCATTATCGAAACCAAAGAGACTGATGTCTCAACAGGCGACCAAGAGCCTTCGAATGGTGACCAAGAGCCAACGGTGGATGACAATAGCAGTGAACCCTCGGCTGAGGTTGTTCAAGCGGTTAGTCAGCCACTGACTC
>WTIY01000073.1 GCA_011525065.1 Flavobacteriales bacterium | reverse complement strand
TATCAGAGCATGCTCAAGGCGACATCCCTTTTTGGCGGGGTGCAATTGGCCAACATCATTATGGCCTTACTTCGCTCTAAGTTTATCGCCTTGTTTATCGGCCCCGCTGGTATGGGTATTGCCAGTTTGCTCATGGCCACCTTAAATGTCCTTTTGGCCATCACCAATCTCGGCTTGGATCGCAGTGGGGTGAAGGAAATTGCTGCCCATGGATCTGACACCGAACAGCAAAAAGAAACCTTAGGTGTTTTAAAGACCTTATTTGTCATCACGGCAGTTATCGGCGTTGTATTGATGGTTTTAATGGCACCATGGATCAGCCTTTGGACGTTTGGTGACGCCCATTATACCACGCACATTAGGGCCATTTCTTTTGCCTTATTGTTCAAACAACTCACTCAGTCCACCCTAACGCGTTTACAGGGTTTGAGGATTCTAAGCGGTTTGGCCAAGGCCAATGTTTGGGGGAATTTGATTGCTTTGTTGGTCACTGTGCCCCTGTATTATTATTGGCGCATTGACGCAATAGTCCCAGCCATCATTGTCACAGCGGTGATCAGTTTCTTGGTCGCCCAAAGGGTTGATGCCAAAAGTGGAGGACATATCTCCTGGACCACGCCGTTAAACGCTTGGAATAAGGGCAAGCCGATGATGCGTTTAGGCGTGTTGTTGAGTTTGAGTTCCATCATCACCTTACTGGTAGGTTATGGCATTCAATTGTTTATCTCAGGTCTGGGGGGTCTATCCGATGTTGGATTGTACAATGCTGGATTCTTAATTTTGAACACTTATGTGGGGTTGATTTTTACCGCAATGGGGACAGATTATTTTCCGCGTCTTTCTGAGGTTGGACAGGATCTGTTAAAGACCAAACTCATTGTAGGTCGGCAGGCTGAATTAGCCACGCTGTTAATGTTACCCATTATTGTGGTTTTTTTAGCCTTCTCCCCGTGGATCATTACCCTGCTTTACACGGTAGAATTTAAAGCAGTGGTTCCTCTGGTACAATGGGGAATTCTAGGCATGTTATTCAAAGCGGTTTCTTTTTCTTTAGGCTATGTCATCATTGCCAGAGGGGACTCCTCTTTATTTTTAAGAACCACCATCTCATTTAACGCCATTTTATTCGCACTGAACGCCGCGGGTTATTACCATTATGGATTAATGGGTCTTGGAATGAGCTTTTTGGTGTATTATGTCATTCATTTTTTTAGTTTGATTGTCATTGTGAAATGGCGTTATGATTTAACCCTCTCAAAGGGCCTGTATGTCTTGTTTGGCTCGGGACTGGTTTTGTGCTCTGCGGTATTAATCAGCGCAAAATCGGGCGATTCTGTGGGGCAAATGATTATAACGGCAGCTTTAATTGTCATAACTTGCCTATTTTCGTGGTATCAATTGAATCAGAGAACTGATGTCCTCAGCCTGATTCGAACTAAAAAAGACCCTAATTCTGATGAGCATTAGACCCATGTATCGACGGCTGAAAAAGCGCTTGAGACTCTATCGAAAGGTAAATTGGTGTCGCTCCATTTATTTTAACCTTCGTTTTTTTCCTTTTTCGACGGCGCGTAGATTACCAGTATTATTCTATGGTAAGGTGCATTTTGGGAAGTTAACCGGCAAAATTATTTTGCCCGAGCATACCCCAATGGGCATGATTGGCTTTGGTCAGCCTTACGAGTTAGTCACCCGTTCTCGAGGCATTGCTGAGGTGCATATTGAGGGGACTTTTAGTGTTCAGGGTCACGTTCAATTTGGTTTGGACTATTTGCTCCATATTGGACCTGATGCCCATTTGACCATGGGTCATATGTCGAGCGTGGCTTCAAACAGTAAGGTCATTTGTCACCATCACATCGAGTTTGGTCAATACGCTAGGCTCGGGTCTGAGGCACAAGTGATCGACACCAACTTTCACCAATTACGTCAAGTGAGTACTGGAGCGTCCTTGGCCATGCATGAGGCCATTTCAATCGGTGATTACAATTTTATCAGCAATCGGGTGACCTTTTTGCCTGGCGCACGTACACCAGACCATTGTACTGTGGCTTCAAATAGTCTGTGCACAAAAGACATTACTTCACTTGGCAATCACATTCTGGTGGGTGGTATCCCAGTTAAATTATTGCGCCAGGACATCGATCGCGATTGGGATGGTGAACGTCATCTTCTAGATCAATACCTAAAGCTCTTTTAGCAGCCCCAAGTTTTGAGATATCGCTGGCTGATTTCTCGGTAATGGTGATGCTGTTCGACAAACTCTCGGGCCTGTTGTCCCAATTTTTTCCTTCGTTCCGGCTGGTCGATAATTTCAATGAGTAAATGCGCTATTTTATCCGCATCTGGGAGCGCGTTTAAGGCCACAGCATCCTCCGGGATATCATAGTGTTCACGCCATTCTTTTTCGGCACAAGTCAACAAGACTTTGCCCTGAGCCATGGCCTCTAAGGCATTGTAGCCTTGATCATAACCCAAAACCTGATCCAAGACAATGTCGCTCTCTTTAAGCGCCTCAATGTATTTGTGGTAGGGCAAATCTGCTGTGCGAACGATGCGACACTCATCGGGTCTTTTGGCCTGAACGATGTCCAGGGCTTGATCAAAGTAATCCCCGCCTTTTTTGTGGTAATTTTTGCGGTTCACACCATGAAAAATTATCGGAATATCATCGGTTTTTTGAGCTTTATGTTCAAAGCGATCGACATTGATCGGGTTGGGAATCATGCCCAAGTATTTGCTCAATTCTCGATACGGCAAATGATAATCCATGTCCGAGGCAATATAGCCATCGCAGTGGTTCATGACCCACTTGTGCAGATCTCGGTACTCTTGTTTCAGATATTTTAAAATAGGGGCGTAGTCTTTTTCGCTGACTTTTCCCAAAAAAAGCGGCTCCATGATGGAATATCGAAAGTGCTTATCCATGGCATATTGCACGCTGATATGATCTGTCCCACAGGCCAAAACAAATAATTTTTTATTGTGTTTTTTTAACCAATCGATTATCCGTCTCTCGTATTTTGGGCTGATGCCCAAAGGACTCTCGTTTATGAGTTGTACCACATCAAAATTTTTGAAATGCCCTTTATGACTGAAAAACGAGCGGCACATGAGCCAAGACGAAAGGTCAAAACCACTAATGAGAAACAATAAATTTTTGAGGCGCCGGCCCAGCCCCTTTTGAAATCTACGCTTGAGTTTGATGTTTACGGGGTAATTTTTGAAATAGTCGCCATCCCCGACTATAACGACTTCATGGCCTAATAAGACAAGACCTTCTTTCAGAGAATTGTGCAATCTACTGTATTCGCCTACTAAAAGTATCTTCATATCTTTGTGAGTGACCACTAAGTTAGCCTATTTGAGCGAAGTTAAAAATATTCATGTCTGCCTGGTCACCATCTCGCTCGGAAAAGGTGGTGCAGAACGCGCAGTGGCCAATCAATCCAGAATGTTTGCCCAAATGGGGTATCGGGTGACCACTGTTGTCCTACGCGATCCCATTGATTACGAATACTCGGGTGAATTATTGCATTTGGGTGGAAAAAACCCGAGTCCTTCGGGAGGACTGCAAGCCCGGGGTAGGCGGTATCGTTTGCGTCGATTTTGGCGTTTCTATCGATTTTTGCAGCGAGATCGGCCTCAGGTGATTATCGATCATCGCCCTAAAAAAAGTCTGATCAAAGAGTGGATCTACAGAAAGTTGATTTATCGCTCTCAACGGGTGATTTACGTCTGCCACAGTGCCTACAGTTCGATTTATTTAACCCACTCACCGGGATTATTTCGACGTTTGCTCGAACCAAACACCACTTTGGTCAGCGTCTCGAAGTATATCAATGACGTCATTTTGGCCAACCAAGGATTTAAGAACCGAACCTACATTCCCAATGCTTTAAGCAAGGATTGGTTTGATTTTAATCTTGATGAATCCCACATAACCAATTTAGACGGTGGGGCGCTCTCTGAGGGGCAGTCTGTCAAAAATAAACAATCGGGTGACGATGGTCCGTCTGATGGTCCAGAGGCCGATGTTTTGAAACAGCCCTACTTGCTGTGGTACGGCCGTTTGGATCAAAAAGTGAAGGATTTACGTTTTTTAATTCACGCCTTTGACGCGTCTATGGCCAAAACCAAAGGAATTCCATTGGTGATTTTGGGTTCTGGACCTGATGCTCATGCCCTCAAAGAATTGACACGAACATCAAGCCTCCAAGATTCAGTTAAATTCATTGATTTTGACCCAAAACCACAACAGCTCATTGCCCGAGCCCATGCGATTTGTTTGACCAGTTTTTACGAAGGTTTTCCTATGGTAATTTTGGAATCCTTGGCCTTGGGAACACCGGTGATTTCTTTGGACATCATCTCTGGACCGAGTGAGTTGATTCAGCACAATCAAAACGGTCTGCTGGTAAGTGAGCGAAATAGTCGTACTTTTGCTGAAGCCATTGATCGGATGTGTCTGGATCCCGCATTTTATGAGCGGGCAAAAGCAGCGGCTCGGGATTCAGTGAAACCATACCATGAAAGCATTGTGGCTCAGCGCTGGAAACAATTGATAGAGAATGCATCACACCACCATTAACGACATACAGCTGATTTCGATTCCAAAAATTCACGATCCACGGGGTAATCTTTCGGTGATCGAGGGGTCTGTTTTGCCGTATGCCATTGAGCGGGTGTACTATCTCTATGATGTGCCTTCAGATGCTGCGCGGGGCGGACATGCCCACAAAGAACAACTCGAATGTCTTGTTGCACTCAGTGGTAGTTTTTCGGTGCTATTAGACGACGGGTCGGCTCAAAAAACAGTGGTGCTTAACAAACCCAATCAAGGATTGCTTATCCCTACAGGCATGTGGCGCTCACTCGATGATTTTTCCTCAGGCGCAGTGTGTTTGGTTTTGTCTTCAGGGAGATTTGACGAAGCGGACTATATTCGTGACTACGCGGATTTTTTAGCGGTTAAAGGCCGATAACCTCAAGCCAAATTTGGCAAGTATTCCCTGTATGTTGACGGCCAGTCGAAGCGCCCAGCCGGGTAACTTCATCAACAGCCTTTGGGTCGCATTCAGCGAAGCTGGTTTTATGGCCTGAAAATACCTTGAGGCTCGTTCGCGATCGCCAGCCATTTTGAACTTTATACCGATAGAATATCGATTCAAATCCAAATAGGCTTTCAAGCCAGGATGACTGCTGGTGTCCGCTTCATAGCGATCTAAATCAATGAATCTGCGCATCAGTGTTGGGGCGTGCGAAATACGATTACTGCTGTATTGACGGTGGCGTGATGAAATCCTATTGTTGAAATAAAGCGGAGCCCTTAATGCAGCCCTGATCCACAGATCAGTATCCTCTCCGGCACCCATAGTGATGTCCGTATCGAAGCCTCCTAAGTCATTGAAAAATGATTTGCGCATGCCCACCGCTGAGGTCCAAGCCGGGGCATCTTTTTTAGCCAATGTGAAATAATCGACAATGGGACCAAACCAGTTTGGCCCGTTATTCATGAGTGGTGAACTCAAGGGTTTGCTGAGACTCGGGGTAAAGGCTTTTTCATAGGCCGTGGCCATCCAGAGTGCTTCAGGATATTCATCGATTAATTTTTTTAAGTCGGCCAAATGATGGGGATACCAATAATCGTCTGCATCCATAAAGGCAATCCATGGACTTGTCGCCATGTCTACCCCTTTATTTCTGGCAGGCCCTACCCCCTGATTGGGCT
>WTIY01000145.1 GCA_011525065.1 Flavobacteriales bacterium | reverse complement strand
GGTCATAACCTCCCCCTCAAAAACTGCCCTAGCTTCTGATTTGGGGGTGGTGGCAATGGTCACTCCGTTACTTTTGATCATCGTGGTCTTTACTACTGGATGTGGTTGGGTACCATAACGCTGAATAACAATTCCTTTTTTTACAGGCCAAGGAAGTTTACCCTTGTTGGCAACAAAGTTAGCTGCCAACAACTTCGACTCCGGTGTAAGGGCAAAAGCATTTTTGATGTGCTGGAAATGACCATCGAGGAGGCTTGTGTGTTTTTTGAACACATTCCAAAAATTTACCGCACCCTAAAAACCATTGAAGACGTTGGGCTGGGTTACATCACCCTAGGACAGCAATCCACTACCCTTTCTGGAGGTGAAGCTCAACGCATCAAATTGGCCTCGGAACTCGCAAAACGAGATACCGGAAACACGATATACATCTTAGATGAACCCACCACTGGTTTGCATTTTGAAGACATTCGTGTGTTACTCAAAGTTTTGAGTAAATTAGTCAACAAAGGCAATACCATCGTTATTATCGAACACAATTTAGACGTCATTAAAACCGTTGATTACTTAATCGATCTGGGGCCTGAAGGTGGCGGAAACGGTGGTCAAATAATGGGGTTTGGTCGTCCAGAAGAATTCATCGCCAAAACCAAGAGTCATACGGCTCATTTTTTAGGATTAGAGCTTAACCAAAACAAAACGACATCATGAGCGCTGAAAAAGAATACAAAAACTGGAATGAGATAAAAACCAATGACTCATGGGCCGTATTTAAAATCATGGGCGAATTTGTCGAGGGGTATGAAAAATTGGCCAAGATTGGACCATGTGTAAGCATTTTTGGTTCGGCCAGAACAAAAAAGGACAATCCCTATTACGATTTAGCCCAACGCATCGCAAAGCGGATCACAAATTTGGGTTTTGGGGTCATCACTGGAGGTGGGCCTGGCATCATGGAGGCAGCAAACAAGGGGGCTTATGAAAATGGTGGAACTTCTGTAGGCCTGAACATAGAACTGCCTTTTGAGCAGCACAGCAATCCCTTTATCGATAAGCAAAACAGCATTGATTTTGATTACTTTTTCGTGCGCAAGGTCATGTTTGTAAAATACGCCCAGGGATTTGTGGTCATGCCTGGTGGTTTTGGTACGCTGGACGAATTATTTGAAGCGATTACTTTGATTCAAACCAAAAAAGTCGATCTATTTCCCATTATTTTAGTGGGTCGGACCTATTGGGAGGGACTTTATGACTGGATTAAAAACACCATGGCCGCAGAGAAAAACATCAGTCCTGAAGATCTCGACCTCATCAAATTGGTGGACACAGAGGACGAGGTAATCGATATTTTGACCGATTTCTACAATCAATTTGCCATCAGTCCAAACTTCTAATTTATAGTGAATCGATTCGTTCACATTCTGCGCCTGGCGTCAAAAGCCTTGGTTTGTCTCATCATCGGGGCTGATCTGTGTCATGCTCAGCATCGGGTTAATCTCGAGATCGAGTTAGATACCTTAAGTGCGGAATTAATCGTGACTCAGCAAATGCGACTGATCAATACCAGTGATCAGAATTTGGATTCATTTTGTTTTTTGGACTGGGCCAATGCTTTTTCAGATAAAACAAGCCCACTGGGCCAACGTTTTGCTGAAAACTTTGAGGCAAATTTTCATTTTGAAGCTGAACGGGATCGAGGTCGTACGACCATCGAATCATGGACCGTAGGGGGTGAAACGGCAAACTACAGCCGTCCCGAAGTGGATCAAATCCGGTTAATGCTCCCCAGAGTTTTGTCTTCAGAGGACAGCATCGAAACACATCTGGTCTATCGAATAAAAATTCCCAAGGATAAATTCACTCGTTTTGGTCGAGACAATGAGGGAAATCTTCATCTAAAACACTGGTGGATTGCCCCGGCGGACTTTCAGCAGCAATGGATGATTTACAGCCATAAGAATCTTGACGACTTTCATATGGCCGAAACAGACCTTGAATTAACGGTCACCTATCCGTCCAATTTAGTTTTTCAGACTGACCTCATCCACCAGGAAACAGAGGTCGATCAGCAACTGGTCAAAGCTCGTTTTAAAGGCAACAGACATGATGTGATCCCGCTTTACTGGAACCATGAACCTGTATTTCAAACCTATCATACCGAGCATTTTACGATTCTTACGGACTTTGACCTGAAAAAAGACTCCACCGATACCAGACAATTTCAATTGAGCAGAATCGATCAGTTTTTAAGTCATGAGTTGGGGCATTTAAATGAAGAGATCCTTTTGATTGGTGAACGTCAGTATAAGCGAAATCCATTTTATGGATTAAATCAATTGCCTGATTTTCTCAACCCTTACCCGCCAGGTTTTGATCGAGAATTGGCATTTTTAAAAATCATCGCAGATCATTACCTAAAACGTCAACTCGCCATAAATCTTCGAGACGACTACTGGATTCGAGCGGGATTACTCATTCATTTAATGCAGGAATACGTCAATCGATTTTATCCAAATGAAAAACTTTTAGGGAGTTTCAGTCGATGGCCCATAATCCGCTGGGCACGCCTCAGTAAATTGGATTTCAACAGTCAATACAAATTGATTTACCTCAATGGAGTCAGAAACAATGTTCATCAATCCTTGACCACCCCCAAGGATAAACTGATCAACTTCAACGCCAACATCAGCAATGAATATTTAGCCGGAGTCCATCTTAATTTATTGAAACAATACTTGGGGCCAGAGGTGTTTAAAAAGAGAGTAAGATCACTTTTTAAGCAGGGTAAAACACCACTAAGTGCCGAGCGATATGCTCGTGTTCTCAGTGATCAAAAGGATAATCTGAGTTGGTATTTTGAGGATTTTATTCACGAGCGTACCTCAAACGATTTTAAAATCAAGAAAATTGAACCGCAAGGCGACTCAATACAAGTCACTGTATTGAATAAAGGTCGGGCAAAAAGCCCTGTGAGTCTTTCGAGCTTCAATGGGGATAGCTTGACCGCAAAACACTGGACGCCGCCCTTTAAGGATAAAGTAACGGTCACCATACCTCATTTGGCTTCGGAGCGCTTGGTGGTCAATCAAAATGCAGCAGTTCCTGAAATCAACGCCAGAAATAATTATGAGGGCATCACTCAGCCTTATCGAAAACCGATCCAACTCAGGTTAATACAAGACATCGAGGACCCGAACTATCGACAAATCTTTATGCTGCCAGCTGCCAGCTACAACCTCTACGACGGATTGAGTTTAGGGCTTCGTTGGTACAACCGTACGATTTTACCTAAACCGCTTCATTTCAACTTTGAACCACAATATGCACTGAATTCACAATCCCCTGTAGGTCGTGGCTCAGTGGTTTACAATCGTTGGAATGAAAGCTCAAATTTATTTTTGCAACGTTTTGGTATCGCAGGCAATTATTTTTCCTACGATCAGGGTTTGTTTTATCGTAGGCTATCACCTTACGCGATCTTCGCTTTCCGCGACAAAAATGATTTGCGCAAAAACAATCGGCAATACCTGACACTCAGATCGGTGCATGTCACTAGAGATAAAGCCCTTAATCAAGTCGATCGGGAACCGAACTACAGCGTGTACAACCTGCAGTTCAACTACTCTGATAATAATTTGATCAACTTTTACTCAGCAGCCTTCAACGCCCAATGGGCTTCTGCATTTAGCAAGGTTTCGGCACAGTTTGAATACCGAAAATTATTTTTGAATAACCGCCAAATCAATCTGCGTTTTTACGCAGGACTTTTTTTACGTAATGATACGGCCGATGATGACAATTATTTCAGTTTTGCCCTAGACCGTCCGACCGATTACCTTTTTGATTACAATTATTACGGTCGCAGCGAGCGTAGTGGCATTTACAGTCAGCAACTGATTATTGCAGAAGGTGGCTTTAAATCGCAACTTCAGCCTGCGTTTGCCAATCAATGGATCACCACGGTCAATTCCAGTGTAAACTTATGGCGTTGGATTTTTGTTTACGGCGATCTGGGATTAGTCAAAAACAAGGGAGACAGAGCCAATGTGGTATATGACTCGGGCATTCGAACCAGTTTTGTAACCGACTTTTTCGAATTGTACTTTCCGCTGTGGTCCAACCTTGGCTATGAACCCAATTTAGGAAACTACAGTCAGCGCATAAGGTTCATTGCAACGCTAGACCTTGAAACCTTAAGCCGACTATTCACTCGAAAATGGTATTGATATGAACCCATTGAACAACCCAAAACTCATAATCTTGCTTTGTTTGACCTTAGGACTTGCCCCCTATTTTCCAGAACCCCACATATGGGGTAAAATCAAGTGGATAATGGGCGGTGCTGTCGGCATGAAGCCCATGGACTATTTTGATTTGGTTTTTCACGGACTGCCCTTTATTTTACTGGTTCTCTTTGGGTTCAATGCCATAAAAAAATCTTGATCTGACCCCTAGATACAGTGGCTTAATACACTGCACTGGAGACAGGACCAATAATTGATTTGGCGCTTGTTTGGCGGTCAATGACCATTGTAAATGAGGTCAAAAATCACTAATTTTGCAACGCGATTTAGTTCGAACGATCACGCCATTCAAAAAGCGAAAAAGCCGACCATGTCAGATAAAAATTTGTCTTTTGACGATTTTAAAGCCGAAATCCTAAAGGATTATTCGGTAGCGGTTACCAGCCGAGAATGCAGTTTACTGGGCAGACGCGAGGTGCTCACGGGCAAAGCAAAATTTGGCATTTTTGGAGATGGTAAAGAAGTACCGCAGCTCGCTTGGGCAAAGGCCTTTAAAAAGGGAGATTGGCGCTCTGGCTACTACCGCGATCAAACGTTCATGATGGCGCTAGATTTGTTGTCCATAGAAGAGTTTTTTGCAGGACTTTACGCCCACACTTCGATTGAGCACGAACCGATGAGCGCTGGACGACAGATGGGGGGTCATTTTGCCACCCACAGTTTGAATGAAAATGGCGCTTTTAAAGCCCTTAAAGATCAGTACAACAGCAGTTCAGACATTTCGCCAACTGCGGGTCAAATGCCGAGATTACTGGGGCTGGCCCAGGCTTCAAATGTATTTCGGTCTTTAGATAATTTAACCCACCTTAAGCACCTTTCCGATTCAGGTAATGAAGTGGCCTGGGGCTCTATTGGAAATGCCAGCACCAGTGAAGGACTGTTCTGGGAGACCATCAACGCGGCTGGAGTAATGCAAGTCCCTATGGTCATCAGTGTTTGGGATGACGATTACGGGATCTCAGTTCACGCCAAGTACCAAACCACTAAAGAAAACATTTCAACCATTTTAAGTGGATTTGAGCGTGAAGCGGATTTAGATGGCTACGAAATCATTAAAGTCAATGGCTGGGATTACCCTGAGCTCATTTCCGCCTACAATAAGGCCGGAAAATTGGCTCGTTTAAGCCATGTGCCCGTCTTGATACATGTGCGTGAATTGACCCAACCCCAAGGGCACTCTACCAGTGGATCTCACGAACGTTATAAAAGTCCTGAGCGACTAGAATGGGAAAGAAATCACGACTGTAACCTCAAAATGAGACAATGGATCATTCAGCAGAACATTGCCAGTGATGAAGCCCTAAGCGATCTTGAGACAGACATCAAAAAAAAGGTAAGAGAAGGTAAAAACAAGGCTTGGAAGGCCTATTTAGCATTACACCTGCAGGAACGTGACCAGCTCATATCTCTTGCCACACCACTAGCAGCAAAGTTTACTCAACCCGATGAATTGAATGTTTTGATTAAAGA
>WTIY01000230.1 GCA_011525065.1 Flavobacteriales bacterium | reverse complement strand
CGTAAATTCATAATGGATTTTTAAAAGAATCGTAAAGATAAAAAATAGAACGCTCCGGGGACCTAATGGAATGTTAAGGTTATGAACAAATTCAACTAAATTCGGTTAGTATCTCTTGCCCAGAGCGCCGCTAAAAATGACTAAATTTGTGGCTTAATTTGCGTGCAAACATGATTTTCTTTTTTGGCCAACCCGACCTGACCATTTACGCCGTATCGGCAGAGCGTCAACTGGATTCTCAAACCGTGGAAAAACTCTCTTGGTTGTTTGGCGGACAACCTCAAATCAGCGCTGAAGAAATCAAGGGTAAGTTTGTTGGGCCGCGGGCCGCAATGGTTACCCCATGGAGTACCAATGCCGTGGAAATCACTCAAAATATGGGCGTTTCTGCCATTGACCGAATCGAACAATACTGGCCATTAAACGAAAAAGATTCCTTTGATCCAATGCTTTCTCAGGCTTTTCAAGGACTGAATCAAAAACTATTTCAACTCGATCACTCCCCAGACTCGATCAAAGAAATCACTGACATCGCCAAGTTTAATACAGAGGAAGGTTTAGCCCTTAGTCAGGAGGAAGTCCAGTATTTAATCGATTTGAGTTCGCGTATTGGACGTCCTTTAACCGACAGTGAAGTCTTTGGTTTTTCTCAAGTCAACAGTGAGCATTGTCGACATAAAATCTTTAACGGCTCCTTCATCATTGACGGGGTATCCCAGGAAGATTCACTTTTTTCGTTAATCAAAAAAACTTCCAAAACACACGGGCACAATATTATTTCGGCCTATAAAGACAATGTAGCTTTTTTATCCGGGCCACAGGTGACTCAATTTTCACCTCTTCGAGGAGATCATCCGGATTACTTTAGCAAAAAACCATTTGACAGCATAATTTCATTAAAGGCCGAAACCCATAATTTTCCAACCACGGTCGAGCCTTTTAATGGCGCCGCAACAGGAAGTGGTGGTGAAATCAGAGACCGTTTGGCCGGAGGTAAGGGGTCTATCCCTCTGGCGGGAACTGCGGTCTACATGACGGCCTATTCCCGAGTAACCCAAGGACGACCTTGGGAAGATGGGATCAGCCCAAGACCATGGCTCTACCAAACACCATTGGACATTTTAATCAAAGCCAGTAATGGTGCCTCAGACTTTGGCAACAAGTTTGGGCAGCCACTAATTAGTGGCTCCGTATTGACCTTTGAACACAAGGAGCAGGAGGAAATTATGGGCTTTGATAAAGTCATCATGTTGGCAGGTGGTATTGGGTATGGTAAAGCCCAGATGGCTCAAAAAGACACGCCAAAAGCAGGCGATCGCATCGTGGTTATGGGTGGTGATAATTACCGCATTGGTATGGGTGGCGCAGCAGTGTCCAGTGCGGATACAGGGGCCTTCAGCAGTGGGATTGAGCTCAATGCCATTCAACGGTCCAATCCAGAAATGCAAAAAAGAGCAGCCAATGCCATACGCGCCTTAGTCGAAAGCGATAAAAACCCTATCGTTTCCATCCACGATCACGGTGCTGGAGGTCATTTAAACTGCTTGAGCGAACTATTTGAAGAAACTGGTGGCCACATCAATTTGGATCGATTGCCCATTGGCGACCCAACCCTATCTGCAAAGGAAATCATCGGAAATGAATCTCAAGAACGCATGGGACTGATCATCGCGCCAGAAGATTTACCTCTATTGGCTAAAATCGCCGAACGCGAGCGAGCCCCGATGTACGATGTAGGCGAGGTAACCGCAGATGATCGCTTTTTGATCGAGAGTGAGAAAACAGGTGAACGTCCTATGGATTTCAATCTGGGTGATATGTTTGGCAGCGCGCCAAAGACCCTACTCACCGATACAAGTCTCAATCCGACATTTGAACAGGTAGCTTCAAATGACGCAGACATCCACCAAGACCTTGAAGCCGTATTAAGTCTTGAATCTGTAGGGTGTAAAGATTGGCTCACCAATAAAGTCGACCGCTGTGTCGGTGGTATGGTGGCCAAACAGCAATGCGCGGGACCACTTCAATTGCCCTTGAACAATTGCGGAGTCATGGCCCTCGACTTTGAAGGCACTCACGGGATCGCAACCTCAGTGGGCCACAGCCCAGTATCTGGTCTGATCGACGCCGCAGCTGGATCGAGAAATTCAGTCACCGAAGCCCTGACCAATATCGTTTGGGCTCCTCTAGCAGAGGGGCTAAAAAGTGTTTCACTATCGGCAAACTGGATGTGGCCGGCCAATAATCCTGGAGAAAATGCTCGATTGTACCAAGCGGTTAAAAGCATTAGCGACTTTGCCATTGAGCTGGGAATCAACATACCCACAGGAAAGGATTCGCTTTCGATGAAACAAAAATATCCAGATCGCGATGTCAAGTCACCCGGCACTGTGATTGTATCAGCCGCAGGACATTGTGACGACATAAAAGCAGTGGTGGAACCTGTGTTTCAATTCAATCAGGGCCCAGTATTTTATTGTGATCTGAGTCAGATGGATCCTGTTTTGGGCGGATCTTCTTGGGCACAAATTAAAAATAAAATTGGATCTAAGGCCCCTGATATAAAAGATGCCGCATATGTCGTAAAGATATTTAATACCCTACAAGAGATGATCAAAGCAGGTTTGATTGTCGCAGGACACGACGTTTCCAGTGGAGGTTTGATCACCACCTTATTGGAGATGTGTTTCAGCACCCCAGGACTTGGTGCTGAATTTTATTTGGATGAGCTGGTCAAATCGTCAGATCTAAGTCGGCGATTGTTTGCCGAAAATGCCGGAGTTGTTTTCCAGGTAACTGATGAACACAAGGTCAAAGCCATTTTAGAGGCCCAGTCCATTGTCGGGATAAAATTAGGTGAAATTAAGGCGTCAAACGTTCTGACCTTGGTGGTTGGCGACCAAACGCATCGCTTTGATATTGAGCACTATCGAGACTGCTGGTTCCACACCTCTTATTTGATGGATCAGCATCAGACGGCTGCCCCTTTGGCCAAACATCGTTTTGAACATTACAAATCGCAACCCCTTATTTTCCAATTTCCGCAAAAGTTCAGCGGAAAATTGCCGGAGTCCGCGCGTTGGTCTGATCACCAGCGTCAAATCACCGCTGCCATCATTCGAGAGAAAGGGAGCAACAGTGAACGAGAAATGGCCCATGCCCTGTATTTAGCCGGCTTCAAGGTTAAAGACATTCACATGACCGACTTGATTTCTGGCCGAGAAACCCTTGAAGATGTTCAGTTTATTGGCGCTGTGGGCGGATTTTCCAATTCAGACGTCTTGGGCTCAGCAAAAGGTTGGGCCGGTGCGTTCAAATACAACGAAAAAGCCAAAAACGCACTCCAGCAATTTTTTAGTCGTGAAGACACCTTATCGGTAGGGATTTGCAACGGATGCCAATTGTTTTTAGAACTAGATTTGATTAACCCAGATCACGAGCATCTGGCTAAAATGAAACACAATCGCTCTGGCAAGCACGAAAGTAATTTTACCAGCGTAACCATTCAACCCAATAAGAGCATCATGCTCTCAAACCTTGAGGGCAGTACCCTGGGGGTTTGGATCAGCCACGGCGAAGGCAGGTTTGATCTCCCGATGAGCGAGGACCACTACGAAATTGTAGCCAAATACGGTTATGATCAGTATCCCGCTAATCCAAATGGTAGCGATTACAACACCGCCATGATGTGCGATGTTAGTGGGCGTCATTTGGTGACCATGCCACACATTGAACGCTCTATGTTCCAATGGAACTGGGCCAATTACCCACAGAATCGAAACGATGAGGTATCCCCATGGCTGGCGGCCTTTATCAATGCACGTAAATGGCTGGAAAATCAATAATGACAGTCATTGTGCTTCTCAATGAAGATTGAATTGGGCTCATTCTCACTTCAAAATAGATCTATAGTGCTTTAACCGTTTAGGCTTCACAAAATAATTTCATATTTTGCAAAGACAATTAACGCTGAGAGACCTATGATACAACCGACTCGATTATTCGATTTTGCCTACTACCAAAAAGAAAAATACAATTTAACCACTGCTTTTGCCGACAAGAGAAAGGGATCCTGGACTTCTGTATCCAGTGAAGAATTCCTCGATAAAGGAAATGCCATCAGTCGCGGGCTTTTGCGTCTTGGAATCAAACCCAACGATAAAATTGCCTTGATTTCAACCACCAATCGCAGTGAATGGAACATCTGCGACTTTGGGAGTCTTCAATTAGGCGCGCAAGATGTACCCATTTATCCTACCAGCTCCAAAGAAGATTATCAATATATCTTGAACCACAGTGAGTCTGTGGTCTGTTTTGTCTCTTGTGCCGATGTTTATGCAAAAGTTGAGCAAATCAAGGACCAAGTCCCTTCGTTAAAGCATGTTTACAGTTTTGATGCCCTGGATAACTGCGCGCATTGGAGCGAAGTTTTGGAACTCGGTGCTGACCAAAGCAATCAATCAGAGGTTGATGGACTAAAAGACCAGGTCCAGGAAAATGACTTAGCCACGATCATCTACACCTCTGGAACTACAGGTAAACCTAAAGGTGTCATGCTCAGTCATCAAAACATTTCGGCCAACATCAGACGAAGCGCCGACCGTTTGCCCATTGCCTTAGGAGAATCTAAGGCACTGAGCTTTTTGCCCATATGCCATATCTACGAACGCATGCTGTCCTATATGTATCAATATTGTGGTGTCGAGATCTATTTTGCCGAGTCCTTAGAAACCATCAGTGAAAATCTACAGGAAATACATCCTGATGTAATGACAGCAGTTCCGAGACTTTTGGAAAAAGTATACGACAAAATTTATGCCAAAGGCGCAGCGCTAACCGGCATCAAAAAGGCTCTGTTTTTCTGGGCGGTCAATCTTGGACTGGTTTATGAACCTTATGGCCAAAATGGATGGTGGTATGAATTTCAACTTAAAATCGCTCGTAAACTGATCTTTACAAAATGGCAAGAGGCCTTAGGTGGAAAACTCCGAGCTGTAGCTTCGGGAAGTGCCGCATTGCAACCTCGATTGGCTCGTGTGTTTAATGCTGCGGGCATTCCGATTATGGAAGGTTACGGACTCACAGAGACTTCACCTGTAGTAGCGGTCAATGACTTTAGAGATGGGAATTTCAAAATTGGTACCGTGGGCAAACCCATTGCAGATACCGAGATTAAAATTGCAGAAGACGGAGAGATTTTAGTCAAGGGGCCACAAATCATGATGGGCTATTACAAGGATCCTGATTTGACTGCCCAAGTCATTAAAAATGGCTACTTCCACACTGGAGATATCGGTGAGGTTGATGCTGAGGGCTTTTTGCGCATTACGGATCGCAAAAAAGAAATGTTCAAAACCAGCGGTGGTAAATACATCGCCCCGCAAGTCTTGGAGAATGCCCTTAAGCAATCGAGATTTATCGAACAACTCATGGTAATCGGAGAAAATCAGAAAATGCCAGCGGCACTGATTCAACCCAACTGGGAATTTGTCCAGGAATGGGGCAACAATAAACAGCTCAATTTACCCACCGATCTCGCCGCACTTAGTCAGCACCCTAAGGTGATCGAACGCATTCAAAAAGAGGTCGACCATTTTAATGAACATTTTGGCAAGTGGGAGCAAATCAAAAAATTTGAATTGACCCCAGAGGTCTGGAGCATCGAGCTCGGACTGTTGACTCCGACCATGAAAATGAAACGAAAGATCATTAAGGCGCACTACAGCGACTTAATTGATAAGATTTACACAGAATAATTCTATTCATCGCAAACCCCCTACTGCTCAAGGGGGTTTTTTT
>WTIY01000157.1 GCA_011525065.1 Flavobacteriales bacterium | reverse complement strand
TCAATTGCCATTTCTCCATTCATCACATCACCTGAATGATTTGAAATTAAAAGAGATTTTATCTCAATCGCCAAGCATCTCAAGCGAGAGACGTCTAATCCTGGACGAAGTCATTAACGCGTTAAATGCCCTGGCTAAAACCCACAAGCCCTTAAATCTCAATTTTATTTGCACCCACAACTCTAGAAGAAGTCAATTGGCTCAAGTCTGGGCCCACGCCATTGCTCAGCACCTTGAAATTCCCGTGAAAGCCTTTTCAGGCGGTGTAGAGGTAACCGCTTTTAACCCCAGAGCCGTATCGGCCTTAATGGATCAGGGATTTACCATACATCCTTTAAAAGACAACAATCCAAACAAGACTGAGTCTGATAACACGGTTTATCGAGTGTTTAGCGCTCCAGAAGATGCAGGAATCTCTTGTTTTTCGAAGCTATACGATGATCCTACTAACCCACAAAAGGGATTTATTGCTATGATGACTTGTGATCACGCCGATGAAAACTGCCCCTTTATCCCTGGAGCACTCGCCCGGCTGTCCTTGCGTTATGAGGACCCTAAGGCCTTTGACGACACGCCTTTGGAAGCCTTAAAATACCGTGAACGCTCTTTAGAAATCGCTGGAGAACTGCATTATATTATGAGTCGTCTTATTCTGAATTAATGGTTGTCCGATAACCTCAGACATCACATATTTCTATGGCACGGATCAAAGAAGCAATGGTATCACTTCCTGTGGGGATAAACTCTTGAGCGACAAAACCATTGAAGCCCGTTTGGGCAATGGCCTGCATAATCGCTGGGTAATACAACTCTTGAGTCTCATCAATTTCATGACGACCAGGTACTCCTGCCGTGTGGTAATGCCCAAAATATTGATGATTATTTTGAATGGACCGAATGATATCTCCCTCTTGGATCTGCATGTGATATATATCGAATAACAGCTTAAAATTCTCGCTGCCCAAGGCCTGACAAAGGGCAATTCCCCAGGCCGAGTTGTCACACATATAATCAGGATGATCGATTTGATTAAACAGTTCCATTTGAAGGACCACCCCGTGTTTTTCGGCAAGCGGCAACACTTGGCGTAATCCAGAGACACAGTTGGCCAGCCCCTCTGCATCACTCATGCCATCTCTATTACCGCTGAAACAGATCAAATTCGTGTAGCCGGCCTCGGCCACCAAAGGAATCATGGCCTTGTAGTTTTCAATCAGCTGTGGGTGATATTCAGGGTTATTCCATCCTTCAACCAAACTCAGTTCAGCACCATTACACATAGAACAATGAATGTTGTGCTTTTTCAGCAGTGGCCAATCCTTAGGCCCCACTAAATCAATGGCACCAATACCCAAACGTCTCAGGGTAATTAAAAATTCTTCAAACGGAATGTCCTCAAAACACCAATGACATACGCTGTGGTTGATTTTCTCTACAGTCCCAAGTCCAGGATTGACTTGGGCATCAGCTTCTGGCTGATTCAATTGTTTGGCATTGGCCCGCAAAGAACCCGGCAATGCCCCTAAAGCCAGACCTGTTAAAGAGGTTTTTTCAATAAATTTTCGTCTTTTCATGAATTTAGATCAGTGACTCAGTAGTTCTTCGCGTTGTGAGCGCTGATGCGCCGCAACCTTCTGATACAGATTAGAAACTCCATTGCGGTCAATTTTTTCAAACAATTCGAGCCCCAAAGGGTGCGTTTCTAATTCACTCATGTGTTTGCGCTTCCACAAAGACATCTGCAACATTACAGGATAAAGGTCAATGCCCTTATCTGTGAGATAGTAATGCTTTGTTTTTCCATCACCTTTGACTTTATGGAAATCTACAATCTCCATATCGACTAATTTTTTTAGACGACTGACCAAAATATTCGTCGCAATTTTCTCAGGCGCACCAAGCATCTCGCTGTATGTTTTTCGGCCAATAAACAAATCCCTCACAATCAGCAACGACCATTTATCGCCGATGACATCAAGGGTATTTGATAAGGGGCAAGTGGAACGTGTGATTAATGAATTCATAGAATTATGGAATTTTTGAGAACTAATGTTACGTAAAAGTTACGAAATCTTTGTTTTACTCGGGTCTTTTTAAACTCAAATTGAGGGATTTAACTTTTTTTAACAAGAACCAATACTAAAAGTGATGTAATTTCCGTGATCGAAAAAAAAATTTCAACGACCATGCTGAGATGGCCCATTTTATGTCACCTTTCATTTTTACTATGCCTCTCGGCATTTCTAGGGCCCAATGCGCTTCTCGCCCAGAATAAAAAACAAGCCTTTGCCAAGCACATCACAGATTCTCCCATCATTGACGGGTATTTAGATGAAGACATTTGGAAGGAAGCTGCTCCGCTTCAAAACTTTACACAGAATTTTCCTACAGACACTCTGCCGGCCCAGCATCAAACAAAGGTCAAATTCTTGTATGATGATCAGTTCCTTTACATCGGTATTGTTGCCAAGAGTAGTGGAGAAGATTTCGTAGTCTCCTCATTGAGGCGCGACTTTAGGGGCAGCACCACGGACAATGTGTCTTTTTTCTTTGACACATTTCAAGATGGCGTTAACGCCTATCAGTTTGGGGTCAATCCTTATGGGGCGCAAAGAGAATCTTTAGTCTCAGACGGGGGCATAAGTCGGAGCTCTTTTAACCCAAATTGGGATGTAAAGTGGTTTTCCGATGGACATATCGATGGGGACACCTACATGGCTGAAATCGCCATCCCATTTTATTCACTCAAATACCCAGAGGGCTGCACCCAATGGAACATCCAGGCTTATCGATTTGACCTGCAATCCAATGAGCGATCAACCTGGTCTAGGGTCGATCAAAATCAATTGCTGTCCAATCTAGGGTATTTAGGTGTGTTAAATTTTGAACGGCCGCTACCCAAAAACAACAGCACTTATTATTTCATTCCTTACGCAAACCTGGCTCAGTCCAAAGATTACAATGCTGATACGCCCATGACAAGGGACACAAAAGTTGGTTTTGACGTCAAAGTTCCCATTGGCACTCAGATGAATTTAGACCTCACGGTAAATCCTGATTTTTCAAATGTAGAAGTGGATGACCTAATCAATAACATTTCTCGATTTGAAGTCTCTCTTCCAGAAAAAAGACAGTTTTTCTTAGACAACAGCGACCTGTTTTCAAGCTTTGGGAATTCTCGTGATGTTTCTCCGTTTTTTTCTCGCCGAATCGGAATTGCTCGCGATGCTGACGGCAATAACATTCAAAATGATATTATTGGGGGCTTTCGACTCAGCGGAAAACTCAACAGTAAACTTCGTTTAGGGGCCTTGTCTCTTCAAACAAAAGAGGATGCCGCAAATGGCATCCCCAGCAATAACAACAGCATGTTGGCCATCCAGCAAAGGGTTTTTGGCCGGTCACAGGTCGGGCTCTTTTTGATCAATAGAGAAACTACGGACAAGGCGTCCTTGGAAGATGATGACCAGGCGTTTAATCGTGTTATGGGATTGGACTACAGTCTTGCCTCGGCCAACAATAAATGGACCGGCAAGTTTTTTGCCCATAGCTCCATAAACGATAACGACTCCCAAAATCGCTGGTCCGGGCAGGCGCTAATGAGGTTCAACAATCGATTTTGGAATATTTTTACCCTAGGTCTTTTTGTAGACGATGCCTTTAATTCGGATTTAGGATTTATCCCCAGGAAAGGATTCATCAAAAAAGCCGATAAAGTCACTCGGACCTTTTACCCAAAATCTGGATCAGTAAATACCTACCAAATTGGGTGTTACAACGAATTTTATTTTACTCAAGATCTCGATTTCAAACAGACCGATCACACGATAAAATTCGAGTATATCGTTAATTACAAGGATCAATCCCGCCTGGAAGCTAACTATTTTAGCCGCTATGTCTATCTGTTTGACGACTTTGATCCGACCCGCAGCGATGGAGGAACTCCTCTTCCTATGGGCAGTGATTATCGATACAATTCATGGGCTCTCGAATACAGATCAACTCTGGCGAATTTGTTTACCTGGGGTGCAACGGCTACAGTGGGAGAATTTTACAATGGCCGCATCACAGGACTTAAAGGAAGGATTAATTTTAGACAGCAGCCCACCTTTAATTTAAGTGTTGATTTTGACTACAATGACATAAGGCTGGCCTCGCCCTACCCGAGTGCCAAATTATTTCTTGTGGCTCCAAAGCTAGAATGGACCTTTACAAAAAATCTGTTTTGGTCAAATTTCATTCAATACAGCAACTTTAGCGACAATTTTGGCATAAACTCACGTTTGCAATGGCGATTCGCTCCCATGTCCGACCTTTTCCTAGTGTATAACGATGGCTACGACACGGTGAATTTCTACCGACGATATCGCTCAATCAATCTCAAATTGAATTACTGGTTCAACATTTAAACCCTGTTGATTACAGACTCGAATAAATCACATCACAACTAGGGGTTAAATATTAGCCTTAGTCAGTACAAGGCTCAATAAGAAGACGTTGAAAAGCCTCAATGGCTTGGTATTCGGGCAACCCTAAACAATCGTATAATTTGGCTGTATGAGCGTTGCGCTCTTCAGCTCTCTGCCAAAATTCTCGGTTGTCAGGCCCGGGGAATACAGGAGCATCTTTTTGGGATTGATGCTTAAAGATGGCTTTGCGCTTACTAAAGACCTCTGATGGGCTCAAAGGGACCGCCATGTCGATGGCATCAATGGGCCATTCTTGCCATGCTCCGCGATATAGCCAGACATAACACGAGTTAAACCACGGCTGATCCGCACATTGTTTTAGGGCTTGAGTGATCGCCTCAAGGCAAACTCTGTGGGTCCCATGCGGGTCCGATAAATCCCCAGCGGCAAAAATCTGATGGGGTTTTATTTCATTTAATAGCGCCTCTGTTTTGGCCACATCCTCATCGCCCAATGGATTCTTTTTGATGGTACCTGTTTCGTAAAAAGGAAGATTCATGAAATGAATACGATCTTTGGGCACTCCGACAAAGCGACAAGCGGCTTTGGCTTCGCATTTACGGATCAAACCCTTGAGATTGCGCAAGAGTTCCCCGTCCATTTCATCCAAACTGCTTTTGTCCAAAGCCAAATTGACCATTTTGGATAAATCCTTATCCATAGTCCCCTCCATATGATTGATCTCGTCAAATAAATCTATGAGCTGTACTACATAATCGTCAAACACCGCAATATTTCCCGAGGTTTGATAAGCGACATGTACCTGGTGACCTTGATCAACCAGGCGCTTAAAGGTTCCGCCCATGGAAATTACATCATCGTCGGGATGAGGGCTGAAAATAAGCGACCTTTTAGGCATAGGGGTGGACCGCTCAGGACGGTACTCATCATCGACCCCAGGTTTTCCCCCGGGCCAACCAGTAATGGTTCTTTGGATTTTATTAAAGATGTCCAAATTAATGGCGTAAGCGCCATTATGGGCCGACAATAAAGACTCTAGGCCATTCTCAGCGTAATCATTTTCTGTGAGCTTTAAAATTGGTTTTTGGGTCTTATAACAAAGCCATATCACCGCCTTTTTGACCATGTCTAATTCCCAGTCTACCGTCCTGGTCAGCCAAGGAGTTGCATAAGCCACCAAATCTGAGGCTGCAGCCTTATCTAAAAAAACAGAGGTGTCTGGATGCTGCTGTAAAAAAGTAGCTGGAATTTGATCGGTAACAGGGCCTTCCAGAGCTTTTTTAATGATTTCACTTTTGCCTTCTCCCCAAGCCATTAAAATCACCTTTTTGGCCTTGAGTATGGTGCCCACCCCCATAGTGATGGCGCGATTCGGCACGTTTTCAGCGCCGTTAAAATCACTGGCGGCGTCTAATTTGGTGATGCGGTCCAAACTAATAAGGCGGGTTTTAGACTTGCGCCCTGATCCGGGTTCATTAAACCCGATATGGCCTGTGCGACCAATCCCTAAAATCTGTATATCCAGTCCTCCTGCTTTGGTAATGGCCTGCTCGTATTGAGCGCAGTAGGGGCCAATTTCTTCTTCTTTGAGCTGCCCATCAGGTACGTGGGTTTGGTCCGAAGGAATATCCACATGATCGAACAAATGCTCCTGCATAAATCGATGATAGCTTTGGATAGCATTGGGATCCATCGGGTAATATTCGTCCAAATTAAAGGTGATGACCTTTTTGAAACTCAGCCCCTCCTGCTGATGCATGCGCACGAGCTCAGCATATACGCTTTTTGGAGTGGAACCTGTGGCCAGTCCCAGAGTACAATAATGGCCGGATTCATTTTTTTGTTTGATCGTAGCGGCAATATCCCGAGCAATTTGACGCGAGGCGTCTAACGCAGTTTCGAAGACCTGCAGTGGATTGGTGGTTGTCATAAAAAAAAGTTGCGGAAACTAAATTTAATAAATTTCTTTGACTTGAAGCCGCTGTTATATTTGATAAAAAACAAAAAATATGACCAAAGACGCAACACGTAGAACTAGATCCACTTAAGCCATTCCATAGACTCAATTTATGTAATGATTGATGATAAATATTTGTCTCCACTATCAGTGACAACGATACTTATTACCTTAGCGTAAATTTAATTCGTTATGGAATCACATCATTCAAATGGATCGAGCGGCGGAAAGTGTCCGTTCACGAATCCATCACACCGCCACACGGCGGCCGGCGCCCTGTCTAACTCAGACTGGTGGCCCAATCAACTCAATCTAAAAATGTTACATCAAAATGGGCCACAAACCAGCCCCATGGATGAAACATTCAACTATAAAGAAGCGTTCAATCAATTAGATTTAGCGGCTGTAAAACAAGACTTGTTCGACTTAATGACGGACTCTCAGGATTGGTGGCCTGCTGATTATGGTCACTATGGACCATTTTTCATCCGTATGGCTTGGCACAGTGCAGGAACCTATCGCGTTGGAGACGGTCGCGGTGGGGCTTCGGCTGGAACCCTACGGTTCGCACCGCTCAACAGCTGGCCAGATAACGGTAACCTCGACAAGGCCAGAAGACTGCTTTGGCCCATCAAACAAAAGTACGGCAACAGCATTTCTTGGGCAGACCTAATGGTCCTTACTGGAAACTGTGCGCTTGAGTCCATGGGCTTTAAAACTTTTGGATTTGCCGGAGGACGTGAAGACGTATGGGAGCCAGAAGGTGATGTTTATTGGGGCCCTGAGACCGAATGGTTGGGTGACGAGCGTTACACAGGAGATCGTGACCTAGCAAACCCACTAGGAGCCGTGCAAATGGGACTCATTTATGTGAATCCCGAAGGGCCAAATGGAACTCCGGATCCTGTCGCTTCAGCACGCGATATTCGCGAAACTTTTGCCCGTATGGCCATGAATGATGAAGAAACAGTAGCACTGATTGCCGGTGGACACACCTTTGGTAAAACGCATGGCGCTGGTGATACCGCCCATGTCGGGGCAGAACCCGAAGGTGCAGGCATCGAACATCAAGGATTTGGTTGGATGAGTAGCTATAACTCCGGAAAAGGTGGTGACACCATAACCAGTGGTTTGGAAGGCGCATGGACGCCAACCCCAATCACTTGGGACAATAGCTATTTTGACACCCTCTTTGGTCATGAGTGGGAACTCACCAAAAGTCCTGCTGGCGCGCAACAATGGCGTCCAAAAAATGGTGCTGCCGCCGATGCAGTGCCTGATGCCCATGACCCAAACAAACGACATGCGCCGATGATGGCCACAACCGATTTGGCCTTAATTCAGGACCCGGCTTATCTGGAAATTTCAAAACGATTCCATGAAAATCCAGATCAGTTTGCCGATGCCTTTGCTCGTGCTTGGTTCAAGTTAACCCACAGAGACATGGGGCCAATTTCTCGTTATTTAGGGCCTGAAGTGCCTGCAGAAGAATTGATCTGGCAAGACCCAGTACCTGTGGCCGATTATAAGGGTATCGATCAAGGCGATATCGCCGAGTTGAAAGTAGCCCTTTTGAACTGTGGATTAAGCGTTTCAGAACTCGTCTCGACAGCTTGGGCCTCTGCTGCGACTTACCGCGGTAGTGATAAGCGTGGTGGCGCCAATGGTGGGCGTCTACGCCTAGAGCCACAAGTGAGCTGGGCGGTGAATCGTCCAGATCATTTGCCGGGAGTTTTGGCTAAAATTGAGGGCGTGCAAAAGGCCTTTAATGACGCGCAAACAGACGGTAAAAAGGTCTCTATGGCTGATTTAATTGTCTTAGGGGGTTGCGCGGCCATCGAAAAAGCAGCCGCTGATGCTGGCCATCTGACCGCAGTACCATTTAGCCCCGGTCGTACGGACGCTACTCAAGATCAAACTGATGTGGCTTCTGTGAATTTCCTTGAGCCAAAAGCAGACGGTTTTAGAAACTTTGTCTCTGGAATGCACGATCGCTTGGCAGAAGAATTGTTGCTCGACCGCGCCCAGTTGCTTACCCTGTCTGCCCCTGAAATGACCGTTTTGGTGGCTGGGATGCGTGTGCTGGACACCAATGCCGATGGTAGTAAACACGGCGTTTGGACTGATCGTCCTGGTGTACTAACCAATGACTTCATGACCACGATTATGGACATGAGCGTCCAATGGGAGCCCTCAAAACAAGACAAAACCACCTACATCGCAAAAGACCGCGCTACGGGTGAAGTCAAGCGCACGGGAACACGTGCTGATCTTGTCTTTGGATCGAATTCTCAATTGCGTGCCATTGCGGAGGTTTACGCCGCGGGAGACGCCCAAGAGAAATTCGTGAGTGATTTTGTCAAAGCGTGGGATAAGGTGATGAATCTTGACCGTTTTGATTTGCGCTAATTAACAGGCGGATTAACTTTACTGATCCATTTGTATGGCTTAGGCCTGTATTTTAAATGCAGGCCTAATTTATTTTTGGACAATCCCTAAGCCGATCCGGATCTGACGCGATTTGGCCACGAAATTCCTGGCCAGTCTCCCAATTGATCCAAAACCATTGACCGTCTTTTTTTACGGCCAAGCAGGTTTTGTTACCGTCGATAAAAATCTTTGAATCTTCATATATGCACGGCACAGATTCACGAGTGTTTTCATAATTCCACCCTGAGAGATATACGCCGTGCTTGCCTTTTTGATAAACCACAGCAAAGGGCCGACTAATGCCAATAAATTCGAGGCTATCGTACTGCATGGGGATGAGTTCACGCGTCATCAAACCGCGGTATAACCACTGATAAAGGCCCCACTTCTGGCTACGCTTATGGCGCACTTTAAAGGCCCCATCACCATTTTGCATGTCTAAAGCAAGGGTGTCTGCTTTGTACTTACGCATCATTTGTGGCTCGGGAAAGTTTTGGGCACTACTCCAATTCATGGTCGACAGACTTATGGTAACCATAAGGAGTAAAACAATTCTTAATTTAATCATAGTTTTGTTCGAATATTTATGGCCTCGTAGTTCAAGGGATAGAATAGAAGTTTCCTAAACTTTAGATCCAGGTTCGAGTCCTGGCGAGGCTACTGTTTTCTTAGACCCTCAAGCATGGCCAAAACCATAGCTTTTAAATCGTATTTCGGGCGCCAACCCCAGTCTTCTTGGGCCGCGCTGTCATCAATACTGTTTGGCCATGAATCGGCAATGGCTTGTCTAAAATCTGGGGCATAATCGATGGTGAATCCAGGAATTTCTTCAGCGATTGCCTGGGCCAAAGTTTTAGGGTCAAAGCTGATGCCCCCTAAATTATAAGACCCACGTTGTTTAATCTGATTTTCAGGCGCAGCCATGAGCTCATGTGTGGCCCGAATGGCGTCTTCTATATACATCATCGGCAACTCGGTGTCAGACTGTAAAAAAGATGTGTAGCAACCACTACTAATTGCTTGATGAAAAATATCAATGGCATAATCTGTGGTGCCACCTCCTGGAGGTGCCGCATAACTGATCAGCCCGGGATAGCGCAAACTCCGGACATCAACACCGTAATTTTTATGGTAGTAAGCACACCAGCGTTCCCCCGTTTGCTTACTAATCCCATAGACCGTGGTGGGCTCCATAATTGTTTTTTGAGGGGTCTCGTCGGCTGGAGTAGTTGGGCCAAAAACCGCAATGCTCGAAGGCCAAAAAACGCGATCTATCAGGCCATCTTTGGCCGCCTCTAAAACGTGAAATAGGCTATTCATGTTTAAGTCCCAAGCCTTCATCGGTGCCTTTTCTGCAGTGGCCGACAACATGGCGGCCATTAGGTAGACTTGGTTGATTTTTTCCTCTTGAATTAAGGCCCTTAGCCCGGAAGCATCTCGGGCGTCCAGGTAAACATAGGGCTGGACTACATTATCGACCTCACTTACGGGCTTAATGTCACTGGTGATGACGTTTTGGTGACCGTAAATGTTGCGTAAATATTGGCCGAGTTCAGTACCGATCTGACCCAGTGCCCCGATGATCAAAATTCTGGTGGGTGGCATGGTCGTTAGTTTAGTCAAAGATACATATTTCACGAGCACTTTTGTTTTTTTTCATTCCACTCGGTCAATGTCTTATCTTTACCTCATGTTAGACTTAACCCATCGAGGCTTAATCTTGCCTTTGCTGTGTTTTGGGTGGCTGTCGAGTTGTAACGATGTGGCCCAAACTGCTGCAGAAAAAAGCACCCAAGAGCGCGTTGAAATTTACGCACAAACGCCTTTCAACTTCCCTGCTTTATCTGTAGAGGCACAGGATCTTATTACCGATTGGCCGGTTTTTAAGGACTTTAAGCGTATTTCTCAAAACCTTGTAACCATCCCCATAGAAGATCTAAAACATCGCAGTAACAATTTGCGTCTTCGAATCGATTCATTAACCACGACGCTGCCCGAGTCGTTAAATTCACCCATTATCGCCTCTAGACTGCTTGTGGTGTCCACGCGAATCAACTTACTTAATCAGGAAACCAAAAAGTCTACTCCAGATTCCGTTGTGGTAGAAGAAAAACTTTTGGAATTGCATCAGAGCATTCGAGAATTTGTTTTACACATCAATGAAAAAGTTGAAAAGGATCGCCTAGACAACCAAGGGGTCAATAAAGACCGCAAAACCTTATAAAACAATGCGACCATTAAAAGACATTGGGCGCGGTTTGGCCGCCTACAGTGAAGCCTTCAGGCTCATTCGATCTCTTGAGCTCTACAAGTACATGGCCATTCCACTTGGCATCAGTCTAACGGTAACCCTTGTCATTGGCCTTTTGGCCAAGCAAATAAAGTCTTTGGTCACGGCTTATTTTAAAGGATTCTGGCCTTGGGAATTCGGTGCAGATTTTATGGCACAACTCAGTGGTGTTTTGAGTTCGCTGGGTGTATTGTTTTTGGGATTCATCCTGACCAAGTATTTGGTTTTGGCCCTTAGCGCCCCATTTATGAGTGGGGTTGCAGATCGCATCAGAATGCACTACGCCCCCGAATTACACCCCAAAAATGACCATCAATTTTGGACGTTACTTTGGCGCGGATTGCGTTTAAATCTGGGCAACTTAATCCGTGAACTCTGCCTGACGGTCTTGTTGCTTATGCTTAGTGTCATTCCGCCCTTTGGCTTGATTACGGCCCCCTTGCTGCTCTTAATACAAGCCTATTTTGTCGGGGTAGGTAACCTAGACTACAGTCTTGAGGCCTTCTTCAATTACCGTCAAAGTAAAAGCTTCTTGAATCAATATCGCGGGCTGGCGATAGGCAACGGATTTCTTTTTAACTTATTGGCCCTAATTCCATTTGTCGGGGTAATTATCGTTTTGCCCCTTTCAGTTAGTGCAGCGGCCATTAGCGTTTTCAAGCACACAGAGCTCATGGCTAACCCCAACAGACTAATGAATTAAAATTTTGTCACTATGCTAAGAAAAATAATCATCTACTCAATCGCCCTGATCGGAGGCCTCGTTTTATTGGCCTATGCAACCAATACGGATTACTTACTTAAAGCCGTACGCACCATTTATCTCAAAGGGCATACCACTGCTTTTTTAGACGATTACCATGAGTTCGACAATCGGACAGTAAAGATCGGCGACTCGACATATTCTTGGCCAAAACACTCCCTTTACAACACCAGTGAGGCTTCCGAGCGCCTGATTAAAACACACCAGGACCTTGGAACCATTGCCTATGTGGTGATCAAAAACGACAGTGTATTTTATGAGCAATACTACCAAGGGTATTCTGACCGTTCGAACACCAATTCTTTCTCCATGGTTAAGAGTATGGTCTCGGGGCTATTAGGTAAGTCCATCATGAACGGTACTATAGAGAGCTTGGACCAGCCCGTGGGAGACTTCTTTCCCGAATTCTCAGAGGGACTAGCTGCAAAAATGACCGTAGGGGACCTTTCGTCCATGTCTTCCGGAACCAACTGGGACGAACACTATTACTCTCCGCTTTCTATTACCACTCGCGCCTATTTTGACGATCGCCTCCGCGATGTGATTCTCAATTTGAAAGTCGTGGACACGCCTGGTCAAAAATTCAAATACGCCAGTGGCGACACCCAGCTCCTTGGAATGGTATTAGAAAAAGCCAATGGAAAAACCTTAACTGAGCAACTCAGCGAAACGTTTTGGCAGCCACTGGGCGCAGAACACCAGGCGTATTGGCAACTTGATTCAGAGGCCTCTGGCATTGAAAAAGCCTATTGTTGTTTGGCCTCCAATGCTCTGGATTTTGCGCGATTTGGCAAACTCTATAAGGATCACGGCAATTGGTTTGGTCAACAAATTTTGGACAGTGCTTTTGTTGCCAAAAGCATCACGCCACGTTTTGAGGAATCCCCCCAATACGGTTATGGTTGGTGGATGCACCACCATCAAGGTCGTGACTTTTTTATGATGAAAGGACATTTAGGGCAATACGTCATCGTCAATCCTAAAGACAATGTCATGATCATTCGTTTGGGTCATCTTAAGGCCCCTCATCATCAAAGTGTACAGTTTACTGAGGACATTCCTATTTACATTGAAGAAGGGTATTCGATCCTCGAGCAAGCGGGACTTTAGCTGAGGCAACACTGATTCAATAAAAAAAGCGGACTTAAGTAGTCCGCTTTTTTTAATGGATGGTCTAATCTCTCTGTTGCTTTATTTATTCCTTCACAAAGGACTTAATCACCCGCTCCTCATCGTCATAGGTCTCAAAGAGGTAGAGCCCTGAAGGCAGTGCGTTCACATCAATGATTCCCTCTGACATTACCCCTTCCTGGACCTTTTGGCCTAGGGTAGAATAAATGACATAAGGCGTATTAAGCGTCATTCCGGAGATAAGGACCTCAATATAAGTCTTAGCCGGCACAGGCGCTATTGAAAGTTCTTCCATGTCACTGCTGTTAGCCCATTGACCGAGATCACGCGACTGTATGGGCACTATTCCATCAATCAAGTTTGCAGACGGATCTCCTGTAATCACAACACAGTCGATATAAATCTGGTCGTTATTGTTGGAAGCATCGTTTTGGAAGCGGAACGATAGATTATTTGGATTGTTGAAGTCTGCCGTATTAAAGGTTACGGTAGCCTCGTAAATCGTACCATTACTAAAATCGCTGCCTGCAACATAGACTACATAGGTGTTCCACGACCCACTTCCATCTTGAATTCTCAGCCAAAAGTCTTCACCATTTTCCATACCAACCCCGACAAACAAGAATCGGATGTTAAAGGTAGTGTGCGCCGAAAGGTCAACCCCGTTTAATGTTGTCGAAGAACGTACGCCAGAGTTATCCCTAATTCTAATTGAAGCGGTCGGCTCAGGACTCCAAGACCCTGTGTAATACTGACAGTCGCTTCCGCCATCAATCCAATCCCCCCAGCCGTTTTCAAAGCACTCCTGATGAACAATAACGCTATTGCTGGGTTCATTAACATTAACGGTCCGTGTTTCAGAACTCGCATTGTTTGAGCTATCGCTAACCGAGTAAGTCAAGGTATAAGTCCCTACAACGGCTGTATTTACGGTCCCTGAAACCACAACGCTCCCTGTCAAATCTCCATCGACATTATCTGTTGCTGTGTACCCAGGTTCAACATAAGGATCCCCTTGAGTCAACGCCATTGGATTCTCGCCGAGTAAAGTTATTACTGGAGGAGAGGTATCAGCAATGACATTAACACGACGGTCTACAGACGCTGTGTTTCCTGAGGAGTCAGTCACTGAGTAACTCACAACATAGGGACCAGCAACAGCGGTATTAACCTCACCAGTAATTTCGATTTGGGCAGTTAAATCGCCATCTAAATTGTCCACTGCGGTCGCCCCGGGCTCGACATAAGTACCGCCCAAGTTAATGTCCATGGGGTTCTCACCATTTAAGGTGATCACCGGCGCGACAGTGTCTGTCACGACATTTACGGTGCGGGTTGCAGAAGCTGAATTTCCAGCAGCATCACTGACCGTATAGGTCACAACATAAGTCCCCACAATTGAGGTGTCGACCGTTCCAGTCGTCTGGATTTGACTGGTCAAGTCTCCATCCACATTGTCAAAGGCTGTAGCCCCTGGATCTGAATAACTTTGGCCTACATAAACCGTCATAGGGTTCTCACCATTCAAAGTGATCACCGGTGGCGCTGTATCTGGATTAACCACAACTACACGATCTACACTCGCAGTATTACCGGCTGAATCGGTCACAGAATAATTCACCGTGTAGGTGCCTGGGACAGAAGTATCCACCGATCCTGTAACATCGACATTTGCGGTAATGTTTCCATCGATATTATCTGTAGCCGTATATCCTGGTTCACTAAAAGTATCCCCAACGGTCAAAGTCATGGGGTTGTCTCCATTTAAGGTAATTACAGGAGGTACCGTATCTGGCCCCCCTATGTCCCCGACAATGACCACTGCATCGATATAAATATCATCAGCATTTCCCGAAGCATCACAATAGAATCTGAAACCTGAGTTGCTCGAAAAATTATAGTCTGAAGCATTAATGGTAAGTTCATCGCTGTAAAAACCATTTCCATTAAATTCAAATCCACTTCGCCATTGACCAATGGTCGTGTAGGCTGAGCCATTGTAATACTGTAAGAAGAAGTCTTCACCAAACTCCATACTTCTGGCGTAAAAGTGAAAGGAAATCACCACGCTTTCATAGGGGCTTAAATCCAAGCCCAGGAGCCTCATCGAGGAAGCGCTCCCTGAATTGTCCTGTATGTTGATGGCGGCATTGCCCTCAAAAGCATAAGTCCCTCCGGTATAGCGACTACAATCGCTACCTCCATCGATCCAGCCATCCCAGCCAGACTCAAAATAACCCTCGTGTAAGGTCACTGTGGTGGCACAAGGCGCACAATCAGGTCCTCCACAATCGACTCCGGTTTCATTGCCGTTCTGGATGCCGTCATCACAGGTCGGCGCTGGTTCTAAGGTTCTTCCTGTAACTGCGGCACTCAAAGCAGATTGATTTCCAGCCGCATCAAAAGCACGCACTTGATAGCTGTAAACTGTGCCCGGATTTAATCCGGTTACCGTGGCAAAATTTGATGTGTACGTCCCTTGAGATTGTCCATCTTGAAATAACTCATATCCAGTCACACCCACATTGTCCGTTGAGATGTTCCAACTCACGTCGAGCGTGGTTTCGGTCGCGCCACCTACGGTCAATTCTGTCGGTACAGAAGGGGCCTCCGTATCAGGGGGATCCTGAGTGGTGACGCTTAAGGTGTTGCTCAGCGCAGAAGTATTGCCTGCGGCATCAAAAGCCGAAACTTGGACGCCATAAGTCGTACTCGAGGCTCTATTTTCAAACAGATAATTTGTGCTGGTCGTGGTGCCTACGAATTGTCCGTCCAGCACAATATTGTATCCAGTTACCCCAACATTGTCGCCAGAGGGATCCCAATCCACGCGGAACGAAACATGCGTCACATCAGATGCGATTAAGTTATTAGGAACACTCGGTGCCTCAGTATCTGGAGGAGGGGCCAAGGTAGTCACACTCAGTGGAGCACTCTGCGCGCTAAAATTACCGGCTGCGTCGTAAGCTCGAACAGTATAGCTGTATGAAGTGTCTGGGCTCAAGCCCGAAATATTTTGACTGGTGGCGGCCAAAGTGCCAATAGAACTTCCGTCCTGAAAAATCTCGTAGCCACTCACCCCTACGTTATCTGTAGCAGAATTCCATGACAAATCAAACGCGGTTTCGCCAATATTGCTGGCGATAAGTCCATCAGGAACTGTTGGTGCAATGGTATCCGGCGGGGTAGCCGTAGTAACCGTCAGAGCATTAGAAAGCCCCGAAGCATTCCCTGCAGCATCCAAAGCACGAACCGTTGCCGAGTAGGCGGTTGATGGGTTGAGTCCTCCAATCAAAGCACTGGTCCCAGGCTGAGTTCCTTGACTAATGCCGTCAATAAAAACTTCATAATCAGTAACCCCGACATTGTCATTTGACGGCTCCCAGCTCAAAGTAAAACTTGTCGTGGTAATCCCCGAAGCTGAAAGGTTCAAAGGTACTGACGGAGCTGTGGTGTCTTCTAAAACATTAACCGTTCGGGTTTGGGTATCCGCTTGATTCCCAGCCGCATCAGCCACATCGTAAAGCAAGGGATATGTCCCGGCCGTCGCCGTATTGACAGAACCTGTAACTACAATGGCGCCACTGATGTCCCCGTCGACATTATCTACGGCCGTTGCCCCTGGATCGTCAAAAGTCTGATCCACATAAAGCGTCATTGGATTGTCTCCCAACAAGGTAATTACGGGCGGGGTGGTATCCACTTCTGGGACAATACACATTTCTGTTGTTTCAGAACTGCCAAATGAACCCCCGGTCTTAAAGACCCCATTCGGACTGGACAGGCTGTATGACCCACTACCATAGGCACAACAGATTCCATCACCATAACTGTCTGATATGGTAAAGAAATAGGTCCCTTCAGTCAAAGTAGGAAAAGTCACATTGACTGTGGATCCGTCGGGATTGGCAGTGGAATACGCCGCAGATGTAATGGTATTTCCATCTGCATCGGTAAGCCTCCAAGAAGTTTCCTCGGGATAATTGTCAAAAGTTATGCTCAGCTCTATTGGGTTAGGTTGGCACACCGGTGGTGCAGGCAGTGGCAGACCGACGGCTGCCCAGGCGGCAATAACCGATGCGACCTCAGCACTGTTTTCTCCATATAAATCAATCGCTGATTGGATGGCACCATCTCGGGCATCAGTGTACTGAGAATTCACCCCAAGATAAACCGTTAAGTTCCTGTATGAAATGGCAGCAGCTTTTTCCATTCCAATGCCCGTGACATCAAATGGATCACCGAAATCATTGGTCCCAGTTCCGCCCACGGTCAATAAATAAAACCAATAATTTTGAACCCCAGAATTATAATGCACCCCACCATTGTCGCCAGAACCTGTATACCAATTAGTCCCTAGGTAAGTGTCCGGGTCGCCAAATTGATTGGGATTACTCATGGATCGCAAAGCGCCTCCGCTTCCGCCAGCACCGATTTGATCACCCATAAGCCAATCATTCGTTCCTGCGCCAAAGTTTTCTATGGCTTCGCCAAAAATGTCAGAAAAAGACTCGTTCAGCGCGCCGGATTCATAACTGTAAACCAAGTTTGCGGCATATTCGGTGACCCCATGGGTAATTTCGTGACCCACGATATCCAGAGAAACCAAAGGACCGTAATTATTGCCGTCACCGTCTCCATAGGTCATGACAGACCCATTCCAAAAAGCGTTGACATAATTATTACCATAGCTCACATAAGATCGGATGACTGTTCCAGTACCTGTGTAAGAATTCCGATTGTGGTTTTGTAAAAAATACTTGTGGGTCTGCTCAGCGCCCCAATGAGCCTGAACCCCAATATCCGTGCTACCACCAAAAGTCGTGGTGGCGCTCACTACATCAGTGGCATTTTGATATTGGGTACTACTGTTCATGTCATAGGTCTCAATCCCATTCCCATCAGTGGTTTGACGCAAGCGATAGCCCGAAGAAAAACTGTCTGCTGTAAAAGATACGGTCCCGTTATAAAGACTGGTCCCTGTGGCAGGAGTGTCGGCATGATGAATTTTTTTGTTTTCAAAAAGAACTCGACCATTGGTCGCATCGACATAAACATCGGCCCGATACAATGGCTCAGTAGCATAGATGTCAAATTTATAAGCCAGTCTTGGTTCGATTAGTATATCCTTTAAAGGTGCCATGATTACAAGGTCCCCCTGTGGAATATTGTAATCCATCATTTCACTACTCACCTGGTCTTCCCAAAGATAGGTCTGGGCATTGACGTGAGCCTTAGCCGAATTAAAGGCAGAAGTGGATGATAAAACCGGTCTTAGCTCAATGTTTTCAATAGGAACTGTCGTGTTGGTCAAAGACTTGACCTGCCCTTGAAAAGAATGGATTTTGAGCTTTGCAAAAGCCACTGGAATCCCCTGATAATGCTGGGTATAAACATCATGCGTATACCCCAGCTCGTCCGTATTTTGCCGATCTAATTCAAAGCTCGAGTCCTGATTGAGTCCTAACACCTCCTGCCCTATAACAGAGACATTGGTGCGATTAAAACTTTGACCCTCAGGCAATACGATTAGTGTTGGCTGTGCTTCGTAGACTAAGGTTTTAGGTGGTTTTTGAGCCTGTAATGGGGCCCACAATAGAATTAAAATGACTGAAATCCCCCAATGATTGAAGTAATTTTTCATACGGTAGTTGGTG
>WTIY01000219.1 GCA_011525065.1 Flavobacteriales bacterium | reverse complement strand
GTGCATTAAGGGGTCAATAAGTTGGGTCAAACCCATTTACCATAGGGGTAAATTTGAAATGAATCGGACTATTGGATAAAGGGATTATGAATCATATCTTTGCCCGACAAAATCACCGCAATGATTGCAATAACTTTACCAGACGGCAGCGTCAAGCAATTTCCCAAGGGCAGTACACCAATGGATGTGGCCCGTAGCATCAGCGAGGGGCTGGCACGAAATGTCATTTCAGCCACTTTTGAAGATCGGGCAGTAGAGAGCGTCACACCGCTCAATGAAGATGGTGCGCTGACCCTGCACACGTGGCGCGACGAGGCTGGTAAAAAAGCATTTTGGCATTCTTCGGCGCACATCCTGGCTCAAGCACTCGAATCACTTTATCCTGGTGTTAAGTTATGGGTCGGACCAGCCATCGAACGCGGATTTTACTACGACGTTGATTTAGGACAGCACAGCATTTCTGAAAAGGACTTTAAGACCATCGAAGACAAAATGCTCGAAATCGCGCGTGGCAAACACGAATTCAAGATGCGCATGGTGAGCAAAGAAGACGCTCTGGCGCATTACCGAGAAAAAAATGAATACAAAGTCGATCTGATCTCCGACTTAGAAGACGGAACCATCAGCTTTTGCGATCACGATAGCTTTACCGATTTGTGTCGCGGGGGCCATATCCCAAACACGGGACTGGTGAAAGCCGTTAAAATATTGAGCGTTGCAGGCGCCTATTACAAAGGAGATGAAAACAACAAGCAATTAACCCGTGTTTACGGCATCAGTTTTCCCAAGCAAAAGGAGCTGACCGAATACCTGACCCTATTGGAGGAAGCCAAAAAAAGAGATCATCGCAAACTGGGTAAAGCGCTTGAACTTTTTACCTTTTCTCAAAAAGTCGGTCAAGGTCTTCCACTTTGGATGCCAAAAGGCGCCGTCTTACGCGAGCGATTGGAGAACTTTTTAAAAGCGGCACAGAAGAAGGCCGGTTATGAAATGGTGGTCTCTCCACACATTGGAAACAAAGAGCTATACATCACCTCAGGACATTACGCCAAATATGGTGCGGATAGTTTTCAAGCCATTAAAACCCCCAATGAGGGCGAGGAATTCATGCTCAAACCCATGAATTGTCCACACCATTGCGAAATGTACAACAGCAAACCTTGGTCTTACAAAGATCTACCCAAACGTTTTGCTGAATTTGGTACCGTTTATCGCTATGAACAAAGCGGTGAACTGCACGGGCTGACTCGGGTTAGGGGATTCACACAGGACGATGCCCATATTTTTTGTACGCCAGATCAACTGGACGAGGAATTCATGAACGTCATTGATTTGGTTCTATACGTCTTTGGTTCACTTGGATTTGACAATTTCACGGCTCAAGTTTCCATACGGGACCCGAAAAAACCAGAAAAATACATCGGCAGTCTTGACAATTGGGACAAAGCAGAAGCGGCCATTATCAGTGCGGCACAAGCCAAAGGCCTAGATTATGTCATCGAAGAGGGAGAAGCAGCCTTTTATGGACCTAAGTTAGATTTCATGGTAAAAGATGCTCTGGGACGCAGTTGGCAGTTGGGGACCATACAGGTCGATTACAACTTGCCGGAGCGATTTGACTTGACGTATAAAGGCAGCGACAACGAACACCACAGACCGGTCATGATTCACCGAGCCCCTTTTGGCAGTATGGAGCGCTTTATTGCCATCCTGCTTGAGCACACTGGTGGTAACTTCCCGCTGTGGCTTATGCCCGAGCAAGTCAGCATTTTGTCCCTCAGTGAGAAATACGAAAAATACGCTCAAAAAGTTTTAAATTTGCTTGAAAATGACGACATTCGCGCCCTTATCGACAGTCGCAATGAGACCATCGGTAAGAAAATTCGTGAGTCAGAAATGAACAAAATACCGTTCATGCTGATCGTCGGAGAGCAAGAAGAATTAGAAAATTCAGTTGCAGTAAGACAGCACGGAGTGGGTGATTTAGGCTCGATGAAAATAGACGAATTTATCGCGTTAATCAAGCAAGCCGTGAGTCAAGAAGTAAAGGTATTTAAAGAAGTTTAATTAAAATAGTAAAGCCATAGCAATACGTCGCAAAAGAAGTAGAGGTCCTGCTCGGATTATCAAAGAAGACCAACACCGAATCAACGGTAAAATTCGCGCTCAAGAGGTGCGTTTGGTCGGGGATAATGTCGAGGTTGCAGTTTACCCGCTCAAACAGGCCTTGAGCATCGCCGAAGACCTCGGTTTTGATCTCGTTGAAATTTCACCCAATGCTGAGCCACCCGTGTGCAAGGTAATGGACTACAAGAAGTTTGTATACGAACAAAAGAAACGAGAAAAAGCCTTGAAAGCTAAGGCAACCAAGGTCGTCATTAAGGAGATTCGCTTTGGACCCAACACCGACGATCACGACTATGCGTTTAAGAAAAAACACGGAGAGAAGTTTTTAAAAGAAGGCGCAAAGCTCAAGGCGTACGTCTTTTTTAAAGGACGCTCCATCATCTACAAGGACCAAGGGGAGATTCTGCTGTTGCGTTTGGCCCAGGAACTTGAAGAATTTGGCAAAGTAGAACAAATGCCAAAACTCGAAGGCAAGCGAATGACCATGTTCATCTCGCCAAAGAAAAGTAAATAAAAAGCGAAATAGTTAAAATCTAGGAAACGATGCCTAAACAAAAAACAAAATCCAGTGCCAAAAAGCGTTTTAAGCTTACAGGTAGCGGTAAAATCAAGAGAAAGCATGCGTTTAAGAGTCACATCTTAACCAAGAAGTCTAAAAAACGCAAGCTCGCCCTCACGCACGACACCGTAGTGGATAAAAGCGATGAGAGCAACGTCAAACAAATGCTTCGCATGAAGTAAAAAGACGTCAGGTTAAATTAATTAAAAACCATGGAGTCAGGCTTTAAAAGTGTTCACAATGAACCGCCTGCTACAAAAAACTAAACGTTATGCCAAGATCAGTAAACTCAGTCGCCAAAAGAGCACGGCGCAAAAAAGTGCTCAAGCAAGCTAAAGGTTATTTCGGACGTCGTAAAAACGTATGGACGGTTGCCAAGAATGCTGTGGAAAAAGCAATGCAGTATGCCTACAGAGACCGTCGAGCCAAGAAACGCACGTTTCGCGCCCTTTGGATTACAAGAATAAACGCAGGGGCACGCCTACACGGAATGTCTTACTCACAATTTATGGGCAAATTAAAAGCCAATAACATTGAGTTAAACCGTAAAGTATTGGCGGACCTTGCCATGAATCATCCAGAGGCTTTCGCCGCAATTGTGGATAAAGTAAAATAAAGCCCTCGGGCGATAACCCAACTCATTTCGCTTAAAACGCCTCCCATTTGGGGGGCGTTTTTTTTAGGTCTTTTGCTTTTTCTTTTTGGCAGCCGGGAAAAGAATATTGTTCAGGATAAGCCGATAGCCAGGAGAATTAGGATGTAAGGCCAATTCGGTTTTGGGATCCCCTACCCGATGTTGGTAATCTTCTGGGTCATGACCACCGTAAAAGGTAAAAAAGCCCTTTCCTCTAATGCCGTGAATGTATCTGGCCTCGCCATTGACTTGATTGCGTCCCATGATCAGCACATTGGGTTTTACTGTGGCGGGGTCAAAAGCGGTGGTTTGCCCCATAAACCCTTTAACCAGAGCAGTGTGGTTTTGCACCAACATACACGGAATTGGGTCCCATTTAGCGCTAAAATCCATGAGCGAGAAATAATCTTTTTCCCGGTCAACCTTTCTCTTGGCCGTCATATCGATGCTCGAAAACTCGTAAACCATTGGATCCCGCTCTAACATAAAATCGGCAAAGGCAAAACTTTCATTAAAATTCAAGCTGGCCTGATAGTTCGGATCACTGGGGTCACCGTCAAACATGGGTTCGCAGATGTCGACTTGATGGGCCGCCAAGGCAATATCAAAACTGTCCGTAGCACTGCACATGGCAAACATAAAACCGCCACCGATGACATAATCTCTGATCTTTTGAGCGACCGCGCGTTTGGCTAGAGATACCTTTGAATATCCTAAAGAAGCTGCCAAAGCTTCTGCATCCTTTTTTTGATTTAAATACCATGGCGCCATCCGATACGCCCGATAAAACTTGCCGTATTGACCCGTAAAATCCTCATGATGCAGGTGTAACCAATCGTAGAGCAATAATTCATCAGCCAAAACTTGTGTGTCGTAAATGGTGGTGAATGGGATTTCGGCATAGGTCAAAACCATGGTGACGGCATCGTCCCAGGGCTGCATACCCTCAGGAGCATAAACAGCCACCTTTGGGGCTTTTTCAAGCAAAACGGCCTCCATATTCTGGGAAGGACTGCTGATGGCATTTAATATTTGATTGGCCTGTTGATCGCTGATTAATTCAAAATCAACCCCGCGGATGCGACACTCCTTGCGCAAGGCCTCAAAATCTGGCATCAAAAAGGCACCACCACGGTAGTTTAACAACCACTGAGTCTTGACGTCTTGAGCCAAAACCCAATAAGTAATGCCATAGGCTTTAAGGTGCTGTGCCTGATCATCAGGCCCCATAGGGATCAAGAGGTAGCCAGCATGAAGTTTCATACAAGCACATAATAATAGCAGCAATACAAACCGTAGCTTCATGGGTTGAATTTACGAATTTCACCCCACAGATTTAACTGTGTGCTCAGAGATCAATCTCAAAATGGGATATCTTCATTGGGCCCCTCTGGACCATCATTTAAGGCACTACCAAACGCCTCATCTGCAGAAGGATATTCAGAGGGTTTATAGGTGTCGTCATTAGCAGCGTCATTCATTCTCGAATGAATTTCTGTGGGATAATCAAACAATTCCAAATTCTCAAAACGCCCAAGATGGCTCACAAATTTTAATCTAATTTCATCCAAGCCACCGTTTCTGTGCTTGGCCACGATGAATTCAGCCTGTCCCTCAGTGGGTGAACGCTCCTCATCGTCCCATTCGTCTATTTTGTAATATTCCGGACGATAGATAAAGGAAACGATGTCTGCATCCTGTTCGATGGCCCCTGATTCCCTGAGGTCACTCAAAATAGGTCGTTTACTCCCACCCCTAGTTTCCACAGCACGGGATAACTGGGACAGGGCAATTACTGGCACGTCGAGTTCTTTGGCTAAGGCCTTTAAATTTCGTGAGATGGTCGAAATTTCTTGTTCGCGGTTTCCGCCTTTTTGAGATCCTCCCGCGGTCATTAACTGAAGGTAGTCAACCATAATGAGCTTAATGCCATGCTGCGAAGCCAAGCGTCGTGCTTTTGCCCGTAAATCGAAAATCGATAGCGCTGGTGTGTCATCAATATATAAAGGCGCCTTTTCGAGACTTTTAACCTTTACGTTGAGTTGCTCCCATTCGTGCTTCTCGAGCTTACCGGTTCTGAGTTTCTCAGAAGATAAACCTGTTTCAGAGGAAATCAATCGAGTGATCAACTGCACCGAACTCATCTCAAGGGAGAAAAATGCCACTGGGATTTCATGTTCTACGGCAATGTTTCTGGCCATAGAAAGGGTCAGAGCGGTTTTACCCATACCAGGACGTGCTGCAATGATTATCAAATCACTGGGTTGCCAACCAGAGGTGAGCTTATCCACACGCGAAAAGCCTGACGGAATTCCAGAGAGTCCCTCGCGATTTGCAATTTCTTCAATGCGTTTTTTGGCTTGAATTACCAGATTTTGTGCGGATTCCGAACTTCGTTTTAAATTTCCTTGGGTAACCTCATATAGCTTGGACTCGGCGTTATCCAAAAGATCAAAAACATCGGTACCTTCATCATAGGCCTCTTCGATAATGGCACTTGAAATCTTAATCAAACTCCGCTGAATGTATTTTTGCAATATGATTCGGG
>WTIY01000041.1 GCA_011525065.1 Flavobacteriales bacterium | reverse complement strand
TCTCAGCGACTTGGCCTCGAGCATTTATTATTACGAAAAGGCTTTGATGTTGAATCCAGAGGACACCGATGTTTTAAACAATAGGGCCTATGTGCAAAACGCCTTGATTGATGTGATTCAACCCCAGCCTAAAACGCTTTTTCAAAAATGGGATGAGGCTTCAGGCCAATGGCTTAGTTTGAATCAATGGGCTTGGATAGGAATCCTGAGTATGATCTTTTTTGTCTTTTGGGTCATGCGTTTTTCGTGGGTGTATTCATCAAGCGCCAAAAGAGTAAGTTTTGTGGGGTCAATACTGAGCATAGCACTATTCATGGGCGCTTTATTCTTTGGCGCTAAGACACAAGCCTATGTAAAAGATTATCGATGGGCTGTTGTCTTTCAGCAAGAGATGAGTGTCCGCTCTGGGCCGCGTATGAGCGATGAGGTTTTGTATGACTTACACGCCGGCACGAAGTTGAGATTGCTGCAACAGCAGGACCAGTGGCACGAGATCGAACTCATTGACGGAAGACGCGGATGGGTCTTGTCTCAAGCCATTAAATCACTGTAATTTAACGCGGGTTCTCAGTGGCTTGAGAATCATTCTTTTTGGGATTGGTTTTTCCTCCTTTGGCCCATAAATCTTTGATGATTGGAGTTAAGTTTGGTGCCACCCCAGCCAGCTTTTCGTAAGTTTTGGATTCTTTTTGTGATTCAGCAGACAAGACGTATGGCATCAGGTGAACTTGGTTTATAAACCAGATCAAATAACTCAGTATGATAACGGTTTGAAGTCCGTAAAGCAGCCCGCCTAAAAGCCGATTGATCCATCCAAGAGCGATTGCTCCCGCCAGACGTGTGATGAGTTTCCCAACAAAAACAACCCCAGTGACCGTGGCGATGAACAAAATAATAAACCCAACCCAATGGCTTGTATTTTTTGACCAATTAAACCACTGATGCAAGACCTGTGAAAGATCGCTGGTATAATGCACACTGACATAAATCCCCAAGATTAGGGCCAACAAGGATGCCAGGGTTTGTATGAACCCTTTGCGTAAGCCCCAGATGAAACTCAGGCTCAAGATGATTAGGAGAATAATGTCAAATAAATGCATGGTTTTGGCTTGTCTGGTAAAGATAGGATTTCTTGGCAATTACCCATTATTCCGCTTATTTTTGCTGCATGGCGAGAGATGAACAACTCAAAGAACGATGGGAGGGCGTGGTCCAAAAATTAAGCGCTCAATTTTCGGATGGAGACCCTTTGGACCTGGATGCCATCATTTATTTGATTGGGGTACAAGAGCTCGGACAGATCCATCGGCGCTTCAAAAAAGACGAGAAAATTAACTTAATGCACATCGCCATCTGCAAATTATTGACCCCTTATGGCTACTACGCCTTAGATTATGTCGACGATCAAGGTTGGCCACACTATAAAAATTTGGAACCCTTACCTGCCCTCAAGGCTGGGGAACAAACTGTATTGATGAAAGAGGCCATTGTGGCGTATTTTTTGGCTCAAAAGCTCATCGATTAGTTCAGGATAAAATCCCTATTTTTACGCCCATAAATACTGAGTCCATGATTGATCAAATTAACGAGCATATCGCCAAAGTGGCTGCCTTTGACGGGAAAACCCAAAAAGAGGTAGAGGACTTCCGTATTGCATATCTCGGAAAAAAAGGTCTCTTAAATGAATTTTTCGCGGCCTTCAAGGAGGTTCCCGTAGAGGAAAAAAAGGCTTTTGGGCAAGCGGTAAACGCCCTAAAAAAGGCGGCAGAGCAGCGGGTTGCTGATTGTAAGGCCGCTCTAACTGGTCAGCAGTCGACTCAAGGCATGTACCAGGACTTGACCCGACCAGGAAACCCTTCTGCCCTTGGCTCGAGACACCCCATTTCTTTGGTTAAAAATAGAATTATTGACATTTTTTCGCGCATTGGTTTTAACGTTTCCCAGGGTCCTGAAATTGAAGATGATTGGCACAACTTTACGGCCTTAAACTTACCGGAGTATCATCCTGCTCGAGATATGCAAGACACCTTTTTCATTCAAACCGACCCAGACATATTGTTGCGCACACATACTTCTTCAGTGCAGGTACGCTACATGGAACAAAATCAGCCTCCAATTCGAACCATCTCTCCGGGGCGTGTGTATCGCAATGAAGCCATATCGGCCCGGTCACACTGTTTTTTTCATCAGGTGGAGGGCTTATACATTGATAAGGACGTGAGTTTTGCAGATTTGAAACAAACCTTGGCCCATTTCACCAATGAGCTTTTTGGGACGTCGAAAATCCGCTTGAGACCCTCATATTTTCCTTTTACTGAGCCCAGCGCAGAGGTGGATGTCTACTGGGGTCTTGAGACCGAAACGGATTATAAAATGACTAAAGGAACGGGTTGGCTTGAGATTATGGGCTGTGGCATGGTTGACCCCAATGTCCTGAAAAACTGTGGCATTGATCCTGAGGTTTACTCTGGATTTGCCTTTGGTATGGGCATTGACCGAATTGCACTTTTGCTCCACCAGATTCCTGATATTCGCTTATTGAGTGAAAATGATTTGCGTTTTCTAGAACAGTTCAAAAGCAGCTTTTAAGCCCAAGGGTTATCGGGGCTGAGCTCAATTCAATTTATCGGTCAATTCAGCAAAGACTTTCTTTGGAGATTTTCCTTGGTATAGGATTTGGTAAACTGCGTTAATGATGGGCGTCTTGGCCTTTTTATTTCCCTTATCCTGGTTCAGTGTGTAAGCACTTTTTGTGGCGTAATAACCCTCAGCAACCATCTTCATTTCCATCATGGCGCTTTTTACGGTATAGCCTTTGCCAATCATGGTCCCAAACATCCTGTTACGACTGAATACCGAATAACCTGTAACCAGCAAATCACCCAAGTAGGCGGACCCATTAATGTTTCGCTTCATGCGATGCACTTTTTTAACATAGCGTTTCATTTCACGAATGGCGTTGCTCATTAAAACACTTTGAAAATTGTCACCATAGCCAAGACCATGAGCAATTCCGGCAGCTAATGCATAGATGTTTTTGAGCACTGCAGCGTACTCTGTACCCATGATGTCATCGCTGACCGAACATTTGATGTAGTTGCTGCTCAAGGCTTTTGCAACCATTGCCGCGTTGGGCTTGTGTGCACAGGCGATGGTTAAATAGGATAAGCGCTCTAGAGCGACTTCTTCGGCGTGGCACGGTCCGGTAATCACGCCGATAGAATCCATGGGAATACCGTATTCTTCGTTGAGATGGGCGCCAACAATTAGGCTGCTTTCGGGGACAATTCCCTTTATGGCAGAGAAAATTAATTTATCACCCAGAGAGAGCGTAAGTTTTTTCAGTTCGTCATTTAAAAAGGCTGAAGGGACTGCCAAAATAATTACTTTGGCTTGACGTACCACTTGATCAATGTCATCGGTCAAGAATAATTGATCCAAATCAAAAGAGACTGAGCTCAGATAATTTGGATTGTGCTCCTGCTGGCGCAGGTACTCAATGGCTTTGGTGTTGCGCATGTACCATCCAACTTGAGCTTGGGTTTCGCATAGCATTTTTACCAGGGCTGTGGCCCAGCTGCCACCCCCGACAACCCCAAAGTCAAACGAGGGGAATTGATTGGGTTGATTCATGGGTCTAATTTAGTGAATTCGGTTTTGCCAAGACTTGACCAATCTAACTTATTATTTTTTAACAATAGATTATGAGGTCGCCCAACAATTTGACGTTAGATCGGCCGTTATTGATTTAGATGTTTTTTGGTGCTCGAAGTTCTCGAGCGCCGCAAAAAGTAATTTTTTGGTTGGTTATTTAGTTAGCAGAACCGCCGGGCTTCGAGAAGTTCGGCGGTTTTATTTATAAAAATTCATCTCGTCAATGTATTGCCAAACGCGCTCAGGAACCATTGGGCGCACATCTTTGCCCTGTTTTATCCCTTGACGAATAAAGGTGGCAGAGAGCTCGAAGATTGGCGCATTGACTTGAGTGATGTCTCCTTCCAAGTTTATGGACTCAAGCCCTGATTTTTTCACCATGTCAGTGCTGAGTGCTCTTGGATACACCATAATGGGGATCTCATTTAAAATCCATTGATAATTTTTCCATTTTTTGAAATGCACCAAATTGTCTTGCCCCATGATCAGGGTGAACAACAGCTCTGGGTGTTGTTCCTGAAGGACTGCCAAGGTGTTTACCGTATAATTGGGCTGCGGGAGGTCAAATTCTACGCGACAGGTCTTGAGTTTAGGATAGTCTTCCAAAGCGATATCCACCAGTGCAGCACGGTGATAATCAGCCAATAGGCTTTGTTTTGTTTTCAGGGGATTCTGTGGGGTAATCACGAGCCAAACCTCATCGAGTGTACTGTGATGCGCGAAATAGTGCGCGATATTAAGGTGACCTATATGTATGGGATTGAACGTCCCGAAGTATAAGCCGATGGATTTTTTTTGTCCCATGAGATTAGGCGATGTGATTCAAGATCAATTCATGAGCCTGCTCAATGGCTTGGTCGAGTGATTCATTGATCACGGCATGATCAAAGTTTGGTGCTTGGCTCAATTCCAGACGGGCTTTCTCCAGGCGCATGTGAATTTTTTCTGAGCTGTCGGTGCCTCTTTGCTCAAGTCTTTGTGCCAGATCTTCGATGCTTGGAGGCTGTACAAATAGAGCCAAAGCCTCATCGTTAAATTGCTTTTTGATGTTCAATCCACCGATCACGTCAATATCAAAAACAACATTTTTACCCTCCTCGAGAAGCCGATTCACTTCTTCGAGCAGTGTACCGTAGTGCTGTCCTGGATACACTTCTTCCCACTCCAAAAATGCGCCATCTCGAATGTTTTGTTCAAACTCTTTTTGGCTCAAAAAGTAATAATCCTTTCCATCGACCTCCTGACCTCTTGGCGGGCGCGAAGTCGCCGAAATACTAAAGGCTAAATTGAGTTCAGGCCGTTTTAGTAGCGCACGGACAATGGTGGTTTTGCCACTGCCAGAGGGTGCTGAAAACACTATGAGTTTCCCGCGCTTAGACATCATAGGACATTTAGGACTTGTTCTTTGATCTTTTCCAGTTCGTCTTTCATTTGCACCACCAATTGCTGAAGGGCTGCGTCGTTTGCTTTTGACCCAATGGTATTGATTTCGCGACCCATTTCTTGGGTGATGAATCCTAATTTTTTGCCGTTGGATTCATCCGAATTCATGGTGGTTATAAAGTATTTCAAGTGATTGCTCAGTCGAACGATCTCCTCGGTGATGTCGTATTTTTCGAGATAATAGACGAGTTCTTGTTCAAATCGATTTTGATCAACAGTTTGTGCTAAATCCTCTAAAGCTTTAAGCAGTCGGGCTCGCACCGATGGAATACGCTCTTGGTCTTTAGTTTTGACCGTTTCCATGAGTTGACCGATGGTTTGTATCCGTTGTTCGAAGTCTTGGGCCAGGGCCTGACCTTCGGTGAGTCTGAAGTCTTGTAAGGTGCCTACAGCCTCTTCAAGGCCGCTCATGATGGCTGATGCGGTTGTCTCATCAATGGTTTCGCGTTCGGTTTGGATGCTTTCAGGCAAACGAAGTGCCATCTGCAAGAGATCGACATTTTCTCCATCGGCAATTGATTTGAGTTGAGCCATATAGGCCTCAATAACAGGGGTGTTGAGTTGGGCTGAACGTTCACCTCCAGTGGACTCTACATAAACCGAAAGGTCGATTTTCCCCCTTTTCAGTGTCTTTGCCACGTGGTTCCTCATGCTGAGTTCCTTCTCGCGCAAAGAGGATGGAATCCGCACATTTAGGTCTACGCCCTTACTGTTGAGCGATTTGATTTCAATTGTAATTTTTTTGCCCGGAAGAGTGATGACACTTTTTCCGAAGCCAGTCATGGAATAAATCATATCAAGCCATCATTGCTCGACAAAGGTAAGG
>WTIY01000267.1 GCA_011525065.1 Flavobacteriales bacterium | reverse complement strand
TACTATCAAGGCGTATCAAAGTGATTTGCTGAGTTGTTTGCATATCCTCGAACAGGAGGGAGTTTCATTCGACAACATCAATACATTGAGCTATAGTCAATTGAGAATTTGGCTGATTCATTTAATGCAGCAGGAATTGAGTCATAGTAGCATCAATCGAAAAACGGCTGCGCTCAATTCGTATTTCAGATTTGCATTGAATAAAGGTTGGGTTTCAAAGAATCCAATGGAAAATCACAAGTCTTTAAAGTTTGAAAAAAAAGCAATGCTCCCGTTTTCGAAAGAGGAAATCAACGCGCTGTTCAATATTGCAATTGACGAAAGTAATTATGAAGAGTTAAGAAATGTAACCATCTTAGAATTGTTCTATGCCACAGGAATTCGAAAATCAGAATTGATACATCTCAAGCTCAGTGATGTCGATGTGGATTCTCGAACCATTAAAGTGTTGGGTAAACGCAATAAAGAACGCTTTATTCCACTGATTGAACACACAGCCAGTCGAATAGCCAATTATTTAAGCCTAAGAAATCATCTTTTTGAACGTTCTTCAGATTCTTTTCTGTTCTTGACTGCCAAAGGTCAAAAAATGTATCCGAATCTTGTAAATCGCAGCGTAAATGCTTATCTTAAAAGAGTATCAGTAAAGACTAAGAAAAGCCCTCATGTATTGAGGCACACTTTTGCGACACATCTTTTACAAAATGGAGCAGACATTAATTCTGTGAAGGAGTTGTTAGGTCACAGTTCGCTAGCCGCAACGCAGATTTATACACACGCAGATATCGAGCTCCTCAAGGAAGTTCACAAAAATGCGCACCCAAGGGGCGAAAAAGAGTAATGCTGATCGCATGTATAACCTTAAATGCTACAGCCTATGAATGTCAATATTCAAACCAGAAATTTTAATGCAAAAGGAGAACTTATTGATTTTAGCAACAAGCGCTTAGAGAAACTTTCAAAGTTTCATGATGGTATCGTGAAAGTTGAACTCGTAATGAAAATTGAAAACAGTTCTGAAAAGGAGAATAAATTTGCTGAAATCGATGTGAGAATACCAGGGGAACAAATCGTTGTTAAAAAGCAATGCAAATCATTCGAGGAGGCTATTGATAATGCCTCTGATGCAGTTGAAAGACTACTGATCAAGCACAAAGAGAAGGCTAAATCTATGGCGTGATTTTTTCTCTTAAAAATGTTTCATTTAAAAAAAACTTTTCTCTACATTTGCAGTCCGTTAGAAATAGCGGACTTTTTTTGTGAAAGAAGTCGAGATTTTGCCGGTGTAGCTCAGCTGGCTAGAGCAGCTGATTTGTAATCAGCAGGTCGTGGGTTCGAGTCCCTCCATCGGCTCAAAAAAACGTTCTTATTAAAGCACTGAGATGTGCACTGGGGAGATACTCAAGCGGCCAACGAGGACAGACTGTAAATCTGTTGGTTTTTACCTTCGCAGGTTCGAATCCTGCTCTCCCCACAAATTGAATTTCAGTTTTAATTCAAATCAAATTTTAGAGAACTTGGGGACAAGATCCCTTTGAGTTGAGTTGAACTGATTGACGGAGCCAGAGCGATTGCCTGGAGGTGTAAATGTGAGTCATGAATCTATAAGTGTTGGAAAGCAGCTCTTATTTTTTGTAAATGACTCATTTTTAATTATCTTTGCACGCCTTTTTACGGGCAACAATGGCGAATTTGACATGCTGTAAATCACACCCGAAATGAATTTTGGGTCCCTGCGGGAGTAGCTCAGTTGGTAGAGCGTCAGCCTTCCAAGCTGAATGTCGCCGGTTCGAACCCGGTCTCCCGCTCAAAACTCACAAGCGCTATGCGCCTGTGGTTTTTGACCTTTCTGTGCCTTGAAACAGGGGGTTAAAAACAACACAAGCCGGTGTAGCTCAGGGGTAGAGCGTTTCCTTGGTAAGGAAGAGGTCATGGGTTCAATTCCCATCATTGGCTCGAACAAATGAAATGAATAATTTGAACACTAATAAATAACTAAGTTAAACTAATACAAAATGGCAAAAGAAACTTTCGACCGGTCAAAACCACACTTGAACGTTGGGACGATTGGTCACGTTGATCACGGCAAGACTACTTTGACTGCAGCGATTACTAAAGTAATGGCTGACAAAGGACATTCTGAAGCCCGATCTTTCGATCAAATTGACAACGCTCCTGAAGAAAAAGAGCGTGGTATTACCATTAACTCCTCACACGTTGAGTACCAAACAGCAAACCGTCACTACGCTCACGTTGACTGTCCAGGTCACGCGGATTACGTAAAGAACATGGTTACTGGTGCTGCTCAAATGGATGGTGCTATCTTAGTAGTTGCTGCTACAGATGGTCCAATGCCACAAACTCGTGAGCACATCCTTTTAGGACGTCAGGTTGGTATTCCACGAATCGTTGTATTCATGAACAAAGTGGATATGGTTGATGATCCTGAACTACTTGAACTTGTAGAAATGGAAATTCGCGACCTATTGAGCTTTTACGAGTACGATGGTGATAACGGTCCTATTGTTCAAGGTTCTGCACTTGGTGCATTGAACGGCGAAGAAAAATGGGTGAATACCGTTGTTGAATTGATGGAGGCCGTAGATACTTGGATCGAAGAGCCACTTCGTGAGGTAGACAAGCCATTCTTGTTGCCAATCGAAGACGTATTCTCGATTACAGGTCGTGGTACCGTTGCAACAGGTCGTATCGAAACAGGTGTTGCCAACACTGGTGATGCTGTTGAAATCATCGGTATGGGTGATGAAAAATTGACCTCTACCATTACAGGGGTTGAGATGTTCCGTAAGATCCTTGATCGCGGTGAGGCTGGTGATAACGTAGGTATTCTTCTACGTGGTATCGAAAAGACTGATATCAAGAGAGGGATGGTTATTGTTAAGCCAGGATCAGTTACACCACACTCTAAATTCAAAGCTGAGGTTTATATCTTGAAAAAAGAAGAAGGTGGTCGTCACACCCCATTCCACAATAACTACCGTGCACAGTTCTACGTTCGTACAACTGACGTAACAGGAAACATCAACCTTCCTGACGGTGTTGAAATGGTAATGCCAGGGGATAACTTGACCATTACAGTTGATTTGATCCAACCAATTGCGATGAGTGTTGGTCTACGTTTTGCGATCCGTGAGGGTGGTAGAACAGTAGGTGCTGGTCAAGTAACTGAAATTTTAGACTAATTCAAGTTTAGATAAAAAGTCATAAGGTGTCCTGTTTTTTGCAGGATGCCTTGACTTTTGTTACGGGTTTAGCTCAGTTGGTAGAGCACTGGTCTCCAAAACCAGGTGTCGGGAGTTCGAGTCTCTCAACCCGTGCTGGAGCCCTGCCCAAAGCAGATTAAATACATAAAAGGCCATGATAAACTATATCAAAGAATCTTATAATGAACTAAAGAACCACGTGACTTGGACCGAATGGTCAGAGGCCCAGAGGCTTACCGTTGTGGTGGCTGCGTTTTCTGTAGTTCTAGCCTTAGCTATCTGGGGTGTAGATACTGTTTTTAGCGGTGTCATTGGTCAATACTTTCAATGGATTAAAGCTTAGTAGACAGCATTATGTCAGAGACCAGTAGCGATAAAAAGTGGTACGTTGTTCGATCGGTGAGTGGACAGGAGAATAAAATCAAGTCCTACATCGAATCCGAAGTTAGTCGATTGAATCTTGAAAATTTTATCGAACAGGTTTTGGTACCCACTGAAAAGGTGATTCAAATACGCAACGGCAAGAAGGTGAACAAGGAGCGTGTTTATTTTCCTGGATACATTATGATCCAGGCCAACCTAGCTGGTGAAATACCACACATCATCCGAGCCATTAATGGTGTTATTGGGTTTCTCGGTGAGGTCAAAGGTGGAGAGCCTGTGCCGCTCAGACAAAATGAGGTCAATCGAATGCTCGGAAAAGTGGACGAATTAGCAGTCCAGGATGAAAGCATACATATTCCTTTTATCATTGGTGAAACCGTCAAGGTAATTGATGGGCCATTTAACGGATTTAACGGAAATGTTGAAAAAATTAATGAAGAAAAACGCAAACTCGAGGTAATGGTGAAAATTTTCGGTCGGAAAACACCACTTGAATTGAGTTACATGCAAGTAGAAAAAGTTTAATTGTTACGCTATAATAGGTTTTTTCTGAGGCTTCCACTGTAGAAAAACCGGTTTTTAAATTTTAAACAATGGCAAAAGAAGTAGGTAAAATTGTAAAGTTGCAAGTCCGTGGAGGAGCGGCTAATCCCTCTCCACCAGTAGGACCCGCTTTAGGTGCTGCAGGAGTTAATATCATGGAATTCTGCAAGCAATTCAATGCCAGAACGCAAGACAAACAAGGTAAAGTATTGCCTGTTGCAATTACGGTTTACAAGGACAAGTCTTTTGACTTCGTTATTAAAACCCCACCTGCGGCAGTACAAATCCTTGAAGCGGCAAAGGTAAAGAAGGGCTCTGGAGAACCACACATTAAGAAAGTAGCCACCATTTCTTGGGATCAAGTTAAGGTAATCGCCGAAGATAAGATGCCAGATTTGAATGCTTTTACCATCGAGTCTGCTATGAAAATGGTAGCCGGTACAGCGCGTTCAATGGGAGTTAAAGTGAGAGGTACTGCACCTTTTTAATCAAGAAAAATAATCTATATAATGGCAAGATTAACAAAAAAGCAAAAAGAAGCGGTCGCCAAGATTGAGCCGAATAAGGCTTATTCATTGTCGGAGGCTTCTGCTTTAGTCAAAGAAATCACAAACGCTAATTTCGACGCGTCTGTAGACCTTGCTGTACGCCTTAATGTCGATCCACGAAAAGCCAATCAAATGGTTCGTGGTGTGGTTACCCTTCCTCATGGAACAGGTAAAGACGTCAAGGTTTTGGCTTTGGTAACTCCTGACAAGGAAGCCGAGGCTAAAGAAGCAGGTGCGGATTTTGTTGGATTAGATGAATACCTCGATAAAATTAAAGGAGGATGGACCGATGTCGACGTCATCGTGACCATGCCAAGTGTGATGGGTAAATTAGGCCCCCTAGGACGTATTTTAGGTCCACGTGGATTGATGCCTAACCCAAAAACTGGTACGGTAACCATGGATGTCGCTAAAGCCGTTTCTGATGTGAAATCTGGTAAAATCGACTTCAAAGTGGATAAAACTGGTATCGTTCACGCCGCAATTGCCAAAGCATCATTTGATGCGGACAAAATTGCAGGAAACGCAAAAGAATTAATCACAACCCTTGTCAAGCTAAAGCCTCAGGCATCTAAAGGGGTTTACATCAAGAGTATATTCATGTCTAGTACCATGAGTCCTGGTGTGGCCATCGATGCCAAGAGATTTGCTGAGTAGTAAAACCGTAAGAAATGACTAGAGAAGAAAAATCATTAGTAATTGAACAGTTGACTGCCCAGCTCGCGGATAATTCGACCATTTATTTGGCCGACATTTCCGGTCTTGATGCTGCGGCAACGTCAAATTTGCGTCGTGCCTGTTTTAAGGCCGGTGTCAAGCTGAATGTTGTGAAAAATACCTTGTTGGCGAAAGCCATGGAGTCTTCTGATAAGGATTTTGGTGATTTGACCAATGTCCTTAAAGGGAATACCTCATTGATGGTGTCAGAAGTAAATAATGCTCCTGCGCGCGTGATCAAGGATTTTCGCAAAAAGTCTGATCGCCCAATTCTCAAAGGGGCTTTCGTAGAGGAAGCCATCTATATTGGTGATGAGCAAATTGATGTACTTGTCGACGTTAAGTCTAAAGACGAACTTATCGGAGAGATCATCGGCTTGTTGCAATCACCTGCTAAAAACGTGGTCTCTGCCCTTAAGAGTGGCGGTGGAACCATTGCAGGATTGGTCAAGACCTTATCAGAGCGTTAATTCGCTAAAATATTGCACTAAATAAATTACATAAATTAAAAATTACATTAAAACGATAGAAAATGGCAGATTTAAAAGA
>WTIY01000173.1 GCA_011525065.1 Flavobacteriales bacterium | reverse complement strand
AGACAGTACTCAAATTCAAACCTTAAATGAGGTTTTGCTCAAAGCCACCAAGGCCAAGGCACAAGACCCAATTACTCAGTCAAATCTTACGGCTCAAGATTTGGCCCCTTTAAATTTAGGGCAAGACATGCCTTATTTAATTCAGAATTTACCCGGTGTTGTGGCCACCAGTGATGCAGGGGCTGGAATTGGATATACCGGCTTGCGCGTTCGAGGGAGTGATGCGACACGCGTTAATGTCAGTATTAATGGAATTCCCTATAACGACGCCGAAAGCCAAGGGGTCTTTTGGGTAAATCTTCCCGATTTGGGCTCCTCAGTGGAGTCACTTCAGCTTCAGCGTGGGGTTGGAAGCTCAGCTTTTGGACCTGGTGCTTTTGGGGCGAGTTTAAATTTATCCACCGCAAGGAGTACGGTTGAGCCATCTCTACAGCTACAAAGTAGTGGGGGGTCTTTTAACACTCAAAGACACAATTTGAAATTTTCTACCGGCGATTTGGGAGGGGGCATTTCGTTCTCAGGTCGTTTGTCAAAAATTAATAGTGACGGTTATATCGAGCGCGCATCAAGTGACCTTGGGGCCTATTGGTTACAGGGAGATTATGAGTCCAAACGCAGTAAAATAAGTCTGATCGGTTTTGGCGGTCGAGAAGTAACCTACCAATCTTGGTACGGGATTGACCAGGCCACTCTAGACAACAACCGCCGATTCAATCCAGCGGGTGCTCAGTATGATGACCAAGGTAATTTAGAGGGCTTTTACGATCAGCAGGTGGATAATTACAAACAAGATCACCTACAGTTTTTATGGAGTCAAGATCTCGGGGCGCGATGGGATGGTCAATTGTCCCTGAATTACACCCATGGACGCGGTTATTTTGAGGAGTACATTGATTCTTGGTATGCCCAAAATATCGCATTCAACAGTGATGCCAATTTAAGCACTTATGGCTTGTCTTCGGTAGTGGTTGATGGTCAAAATATTGACGCTACAGATTTGGTGCGTCGCCGATGGTTAAACAATAATTTTTATGCCATTAATGCCCACTTGAACTATAAAGATTCTGACGTTGAATGGACCTCTGGGGTTTACTCCAGTTATTATGGAGGGGATCATTTTGGCGAATTGATTTGGGCCCGGTATGCCCCTGAGGCCAACCCCCGTATGCGCTATTACTCGGGCAATGGGGATAAAAACGAGACCAGTGTATTTTCTAAAATTAATTGGCGCCTAGACCCGAATTGGTCAATTTATGCTGACCTGCAAGAGCGTTGGATTAGTTATCGCACCTCAGGGATTACTTCAGACCTGCTCCCGTTGGCGGTGAATCAAACCTATGCCTTCTTCAATCCTAAGTTTGGGGTAACCCGTGATTTTGGCAAGGATCAACTCCTCTATCTTTCTTTTGGACGATCGCATCGAGAACCGCGTCGAAGTGATTTCGAGCAAGGTGTGTTCACCCCTGAACGACTGGACGATTTTGAGTTGGGATGGCGGCATAAAGGGGCGTCATTCCGCTATAGTGCAGTGGCGTATTATATGCGCTACGAGAATCAGTTGGTCCTGACCGGCGCTATTGATAACAGTGGCGCACCAATTAGAGAGACCAGTGGCCAGAGTTACCGAACAGGACTTGAACTGGAGGGCACATGGCGTTTAAATGAACATTGGAGTATGAGTACAGCCTTAGCACTTAGTCAAAACAAGAACGTCGATTATGTGGCCTCTATCGATGGTGCCTTGAGAAACCTTGGCGTGACTGATCTTTCATTTGCTCCGAGTGTTATTGCGAGCGGCTCACTGGTTTATGAGCCACTTGAGGGTGCCCGTTTGGCTTGGACTACCCGATATGTGGGCGATCAGTATATGAGCAATACGGAGAGTCCCGTCTCTGAGTTACCGGCTTATACGGTCCATGACTTTACGGCCGCTTACGAATTGCCTGAGCCTTGGATCGGTAAGTCAATGTCCTTTCAGCTGTTGGCCAACAACGTATTTAGTGCCGCCTTTAGCAACAACGGGTATTACTATACTTATGACGATGATTTTAGTGTGCCGGGTCAAATCACGACCATTGAGGGAACTGGATATTATCCACAGGCCTTATTCAATTTATTGATTGGGGCGACAATCGCGTTTTAATTGCTAATGACTAGGACATCACCATTGCGTTGTGCTCGATAAGGCAGCATGGGATAAGCTTGGCTTTCGGTTTGATGCTGGCCAGTGACTAAATCGTAACTGTTGTTATCACTACAGCTGCAGCTAGCGACCACACCCTCAACACTCATGGTCGAGCAATTGCTTGGACTGTGGTTGGGATCGCTCAAATCGAAAGCCGTATAAAGACTGTTGTTCACGTTGTAAACAACAATGCCGCGAATGCCTTGATTGTTGAGGATAAGAAAATTACCGGGGTATTTGAGCGCATTGTATTGAGGCAGGTTTAGATTCAAATTTAGAGCAACTGGGATGGGATTCAAATAGGGGTTGTTGATGAGTCTTGTGTCGTCCTCGCCACCACAGGACAAGCTAAAAAAAAGAAGAGCCAATACGGTAAAATAAAGCCTTATTTCGTTTTGATATTTTGTCATCGGTGGATTTTGGAGGAAATTTACAACAAAGTTATCAGAATAAAATTTTTGTATCTTTGTTTAGATCCCATCGCGCATGGGATCTTTTTATTACCAAGCCCATCATACCGGGTTTGGTGTATGGAGTTTAAACGACCGGATTATGAGTAAAGTATCGTATTACACAGCCGAGGGCTTAAAAAAACTGAGACAGGAGTTGGATCAATTAAGGGACGTCGAGCGCCCTAAGGCGTCACAGGCCATTGCGGATGCCCGGGATAAAGGTGATTTGAGTGAAAATGCCGAGTATGATGCTGCTAAAGAGGCACAAGGTCTGCTTGAATTGCGCATTGCTAAGCTCGAAGAAACTTTGGCCGGAGCTCGGCTTATTGACGAGTCGCAGTTGGACACTTCAAAGGTATTGGTGCATTCTACGGTTAAAATAAAGAACGCCACCAACAATATGGAAATGACCTACAAACTTGTGGCCCAAAGCGAGGCGGACTTAAAATCGGGTAAGATATCCGTAGATTCCCCTATTGGAAAAGGCCTCTTGGGGAAAAAAGTAGGAGAAATCGCATCGATACAAGTCCCGAATGGCGTCATGAAATTTGAGATTCTAGAGATTTCTCGTCAATAGCCATGTCGAGTATTTTTTCCAAAATCATTGCAGGTACCATTCCGTGTCACAAAGTGGCGGAGAATGAGAATTATCTGGCATTTTTAGACATTAACCCCAATGCCCCTGGACACACCCTCTGTATTCCAAAAAAGGAGGTCGATCAATTGTTTGATCTAGATCATGAGACTTACATGGGTTTGATGGATTTTTCAAAAACCGTGGCTCTTGCTTTGAAAAAGGCGGTCCAATGTGAGCGCATAGGTGTTTCGGTAATCGGTCTTGAGGTGCCGCATGTCCATGTTCATTTGATTCCACTGAGCAGCATGGAAGACATCAGATTCATCAAAAAGGTGGCCATGAGTTCAGAAGAATTGGCTGCTATGGCTGAGACTATAAGAAGCCATTTTGAATCATAACCCAAAACCCTAGGACTGAGGCCAGCGTCAGGAAGGTCAGCCCTAGGACCTTTATCGCTTTTTTCTTTAATTTCAAGCCAGCAGGCTTGGCCGTAAAACACTTCTTTTGATAGAGGTAAACGCGCTCAATGGCATCGTTCCAAGTTCCTGGATAGACTTCCTGATGGCAGTGTTGGCAGAACAACTGCTCCTGTATGTTTCTAGAGGTTAAAATGATCCAAGAATTTTCTTTTTGGCGCTGGATAAATGAGAACACCATACCTCTGGCTGAAAAACAATTTGGACAGTGATTATTGATGTCTGCCCGGTGAATGACAAACTCTTTTTGAATCATGAGGCGTATTGTTGAAGGCTAATTTCCAGCGTGCTACCTTGATCTCGAACACTTTTTAAGACCCTGATTTTACCTTTGTGATAGTCTTCGACAATTCTTCTTGCTAAAGAAAGTCCTAAGCCCCATCCCCTTCGTTTTGTGGTAAAGCCTGGGCGAAAAATACGTTTGAAATCTTTTTTTCGTATGCCTTTTCCACCATCAGTGATGTGGAGTAGGGCCTTGTGGTTTTCGTTTAAAAGTTGAATGGTCAGCACACCTTCACCACGCATGGCGTCGATTCCATTTTTCACAAGATTCTCAATCGTCCAACTGAAAAGTTCGGCGTTTAGGGCCACCATGATTGGAGATTCGGGAAGTTGAATATCGAACTCAATGAGATTTGAGCTCCGACTTTTAAGATAGTTACAGGTCTCCTTGGTCAGCGCCACAACATCTGTAGGGGTTAGGGTTGGCGTGGACCCAATTTTAGAAAATCGGCCCGTAATTTTTCTCAAACGACTGATGTCGTTTTCGATCTCAGTGATATAGTTTTTAGGGACATCCTGATTTTTTAAAAGCTCTGTCCACCCGACTAAGGATGAAAGCGGGGTCCCTATTTGATGGGCGGTTTCTTTGGCCATACCAGCCCATAATTTGTTTTGTTCTGCCGACTTTGAGGCATTATAGAAAAAGACCAGGGCGATAAAAAAAAGTAAAAGAATGCACAACAGAACCAGTGGATAATACTTGATTTTGGTAATGGTGGGTGAGTTGCCATAGTAGATGGTCTGCAACAGTTCATTGTTGTATCGAATTTCGATTGGATTGAATTCTGAACTGAACTGCTCGATAAGGGTTTTGCGTTTTTCAACATCTTCCAGCACCGCCTCGTCGAGGTTATTCACCGAATAGGCATTTTCTTTGTGGGTGTAAAGAATCATCGGTGTGGTTTTATTCCCTTGAAGAATGTTCAAAATGAGTTTGCTATTCCAGTCTTTATTGGTGATGTCTACCTGTTGAAATTCTTCAAAGGCCCCAGCCCAAATAGTCATTTTATGCCGCTCATTTTCTTTGAGCTGATTGAACAGACGATAAGTATTCCAAGCGATTAATGTAACAATTACCGCAGAGACCAATACGAAGAGCCATCGAGTGAAATCGCTTTGAGTGCGCATAAGGCTGAATTAACGTTTAAATATAAGGCAATTATGTTAATATTATTGTCGCGGACTTTTTTATGATTTGCCCAATTCAGTTACCTTTACAAAGATGTTGCATTTCGACCCCAACCAGTTAAAAACGCCAGAATTACACGGCTATCTTTTAGGCGCCATTGGCCCAAGACCCATTTGTTTTGCCAGTACAATTGACGAGCATGGCCAGGTCAATTTGGCGCCCTATAGTTTTTTCAATGTGTTTAGTGCCCGGCCGCCTATTCTGATTTTTTCACCGGCCAGACGGGTCAGAAATAACACCACAAAGCACACCCTAGAAAATGTGCAAAAGGTGGCTGAGGTTGTGATTAACGTGGTGAATTATGACATGGTTCACCAAATGAGTTTGGCTTCGACTGAATACCCAAAAGGCATTAATGAATTTGAAAAAGCTGGATTGACCATGCTCGATTCAGAATTGGTGGCTCCCCCTAGAGTGAAACAGGCACCAGTTCAATTGGAATGCAAGGTAGTAGATGTCATGCCCTTGGGCAGCGAGGGGGGTGCTGGAAATTTAGTCATGGCAGAAGTGGTAAAATTACATCTCGATCCCGAAATATTGGGCCCTAATGGTCAAATCGACCCCGAGAAAATCGACCTTGTCGCCCGCATGGGCGGTAATTGGTATAGCCGGTCAAAGCTCGGTCTATTTGAAGTGCCTAAACCCAATAGTGATCTCGGCATCGGTATTGATGCTCTGCCACTGGGCATTAAACAAAGTCATATACTCTCTGGCAATGATTTGGCTCAGTTGGCCAATGTTAGTGATTTACCCGCCGGGGCTGAATCACTTGACACGGTGAATCCACAAACCCATATTATGGCCAAAGACCTGATTGAAAATGGTCATATTGATCAGGCTTGGC
>WTIY01000018.1 GCA_011525065.1 Flavobacteriales bacterium | reverse complement strand
ATTGTGCCTATCAAGAACGCTCACATCGTCAAGTCGAAGAGAAGTTACGTGACATGCGCATGATTCCCGAAGCTCAAGAGGTGATCATCACGCATTTGATTCAGCATAATTTCTTGAATGAGACAAGATTTGCTCAGGCTTTTTCCCGAGGTAAATTTCGCATAAAAAAATGGGGTAAACAGCGCATCACACGGGCGCTAAAAGAACATGGGGTTAGCGCCTACAACATAAAAATGGGTTTGGCCGAAATTGATTCAAGGGAATATTTACAGGTCTTCGATGAATTGGTCGAAAAAAGACTCCTCGCCCTTGGGTCTGAACAAAGCCAAAGCAAAAGAAAGAGAAAACTCTTTGATTATTTGGCTTACCGTGGTTGGGAAAGCGAATTGATTTACAGCGCGCTTTCTCGCGCTTGACGCCTGGCCACGTTTGTTTGAGTCCGCCTCAGGGCAATTTCATTTTTTTTATCGATCCAGGCCTGCCCTTGAAGTCGACGCATCAACTGATCGTAATAGCGCATGATCAATAGGTTATAGACCGCTTTAGCCAGGTGCTTTGGTTTGCGCGGCATCGCTCTCAAACTCATTGAAAATCCTGCTGTGATATAGCGCATGTAATGCCAATAGCCCTCGGGCATGTACAATACATCTCCGTGTTTCAAAACCCCTTGATAGCCTTCAGTGTATTTTAAGGCAGGCCACTTCTGGTAATCGGGGTTTGAAAAATCGATGTCTTCACGAACAATAAGTGAATGAGGCACTTTATACATGAAATCCGTCTGACTTTGATTGAATAAAATCACCTTTTTTTCACCCTGAAAATGAATGTGAAAAATATTGGCCAAATCAATGTCGTAATGCATGAACGTATGACTCTGTTGACCGCCAAAAAACAACATGGGCAATCCTTTGAGTACCGGCAACCCAAAATCAATGTTGCCATAATCTGCCTGTAAATCAGGAACTTCTTTAAGTAGATTCCACAAAAATATGCGAAACTTAGTAGGTTCACGCTCCAAGAGGTCAATGTAATCACTCATGTTCATTTGGGCATGAGGCTGGTTAAATCCATCCTTGTAATCCACTGGGCGATCGTCATACAAGGGAACGCGCTTATCACCTGCCACGGATCTTATGTAATCAAAATTCCATTTTTTAAAGGCCGGCCAGTGCACAATGCCCCCCTCTATTATGACAGGTTTCTGAGGCTTGAAGTAATTCTGGTAGAATTCAGCTTTGGTGGGCTTTGAAATACGCTCTATCCTTTGTAAATCCATCAGGGAAGCAATTTGTAAATCACCTCAAACATTACAGCACCCTTAGGCATCGGGACCAGGTTGGTCTCGCTATAATCCACATTAAAAATGTTCTCAGCAGCCACGCGAAGGGTGTAACGCTCCCGGTGATATAAAAGGGAAAAATCTACAACATTGAAGGGGTCTTGGTCTTGACGTGCTCCGTATTTATATAAAAAACTCGTTTCCCATTGTTTAGACCAATTTGCCCCCCATTGACCAATAATACGATGCTTAAAAGAGTTAATCGAATAACGAGATAATTCTTCAGGAGCAATGGCCAAATCGTCATTGATTTGGACATAACTCAGCCGCAACTCTTGATTGGTGCTGCCCAGATCAAAATTCGCGTTCATTGAGGCCTCTAAACCTGAGGTTAATAAGCCGCGTACATTGGCCGCCTGCCAAAGATCCTCTGGGGTGTTTTTGACATAATCAATCAAGTTATCGGCGTCTCTTCTAAACCAGGCGGCAGAAAATTTAACTGGGCCGCGCCCCAGTCTTAGACCCAACTCATAGGCAAGGGCCTTTTCAGGCTCGAGATTGGCATCGCCTAGTGTATTGGGATCGCTGTAGAATAAATCTGTATATGTTGGAATTCTATAGGTATAACCCGCGTTACCATAAATGCGCCAATTGGGATTTATCGCAAAACCGATATCCACTCCAGGATAAGCAAAGGTCCCAAAATCAGAATATGAACTCACAGCAACCCCAGGGATCACATCGAGTCGATTGTTTAAAAACTGTACGCGGTGTTCTAAAAATAAGGTGGTGGTTAGCCTTGAGCGTTCTCCCAAGTTATTGCTGGATAAATAGGTTTGAGCCACATCCAAGCCAACACCAGTGACCCCCCAATTATTTCGCCATTGTCCGTGAAGTTCTGCGGCCAACTTATTGGTGGTATGCAAATTTCTGTAAACCGTTGGGTCATTGCGCAAATAAATGTACTCGTCTTGGTTTCGACGCCAATAGACCCTTGGGGTCCACAGCCACTGTTGTGTATTAAACTGAGTGCGCAATCCAACAAGACTGGTTTGGGTGGCTTCATATTGATCAGTGGCTTGGGGTGAAGCATAAAAACCATTGGCTCCAAATTTGCGTTCTGATAAACTGGCCAATAGATGGATTGGACGATTTTGAGTGTCGAAACTGCTTTTTAGGGTATAATTGGACTGATCGTAATCGGTGTTATAGCGATAACCCCTTGAGGTATATCTCGAGGCATGGACCATGTGCGAACTATTTTGACCACTTTTATAAGCCGTAAATCCACCATTGATTTGTTCAAAAGAACCACCACTGAACCTCAAGTCCATGGCATCGTCAAATTTGGATTTGGTCACAATGTTGATGGCCCCCGTAAAGGCATTTTGACCATACACCCGAGCTGCAGGACCTTTGACAATCTCAATGCGCTCGATGAGTTCCAAAGGCAGGGCCGCGTTCAGCGTATGGTGCCCAGTTTGGGCATCCTCTAATTTAATCCCGTCAATTAGCAGTAAAGTTTGATCAAAGCTGCCTCCGCGAATATACAAGTCCGCTTGACTTCCCATCGCCCCTCGTCGTCTAATATCAACCCCTGCTTCTTGCTGCAGCAGTTCCGCAAGACTCGAGGCCGGAGAACGTTGAATTTGATCTGCAGTGATCAAGGTGATTGATCGTGATTCTTGAGAAAATGGAATCATCAGCCGGGTTCCAGAGACCATAACTGGCTCCAGAGACTCAACCAAGCTATCCTGTCCGGAAACCGGTGTCAAAAATGAGAAAAATAGGAAAATCAGTGCGTGTTTACAGGTCGTAGCGACCTGAACTCTGGTGGTGTGAAAGAATAGCTTTAGTCCAAATACATTCATGGTAGAAAGATACAAAATTAATGAGCGGATCGTGGGAAATTAGGGTTTACAGGCGGCATAAAAAAAGCCTCAAACGAGGCTTTAACTTATGGTTTGGGTGACTTTTAGCGGATTAATCGGCCAGTACAATGACTTTGTTGTCCACCATCTGAACCGTACCACTTTTTATGGCCAAAGACCAAGCACCGTCTTTTTGCGTGAACTTACTCTTGTGCGCCTCAGCAATTTCTGGGTTTCCGGTAAATTTAACTTCGCCCGCCCCGAGGGTTGAGACAATGGCCGCGTGATTTTCTAACATCTGGAATGAGCCGTCTGACCCGGGCACACTCACACTGCTGACTTCGCCTTGAACTAAAGAAGCTTCTGGTGTTACAATCTCTAAGTACATGAGTTATATCCTGTATTGATTAAGCCTCTGCGAGCATTTTTTCACCGGCCTCAATGGCTTCCTCAATGGTTCCTTTCAAGTTAAAGGCTGCCTCAGGAAGGTGATCCAATTCACCATCCATGATCATGTTAAAGCCTTTGATTGTGTCTTTGATGTCTACCAAAACACCCGGAATTCCCGTAAACTGCTCCGCAACATGGAATGGCTGAGACAAGAAACGCTGAACGCGTCGTGCACGACCCACAGCCATTTTGTCTTCTTCAGACAATTCTTCCATCCCCAAAATCGCAATGATGTCTTGCAATTCTTTGTAACGTTGTAAAAGTTCCTTCACACGCTGAGCACAACCGTAGTGATCGTCTCCAAGGATATCAGCAGTCAAAATACGCGATGTTGAATCTAGTGGATCTACCGCAGGATAAATTCCTAGCTCAGCAATTTTACGCGACAATACCGTAGTGGCATCCAAGTGAGCAAAGGTCGTGGCCGGCGCTGGATCGGTAAGGTCATCTGCAGGTACATAAACCGCCTGTACCGAGGTAATAGACCCCTTCTTAGTCGAAGTAATTCGTTCCTGCATCGCACCCATCTCGGTGGCCAAGGTAGGCTGATAACCTACTGCAGAAGGCATACGTCCTAAAAGCGCTGATACCTCAGAACCGGCTTGGGTAAAGCGGAAAATATTGTCGACAAAGAACAGTACATCTTTTCCTTGACCATCCCCTGCTCCATCGCGGAAATATTCAGCAATGGTAAGTCCAGACAGGGCCACTCGAGCACGCGCTCCTGGAGGCTCGTTCATCTGACCAAAAACAAAGGTTGCCTTTGAGTCTTTCATGGCTTTTTTATCCACTTTGGATAAGTCCCAACCACCTTCTTCCATCGAGTGAATGAAGTCCTCACCGTATTTAATAATACCCGACTCTAGCATTTCTCGCAACAAGTCATTTCCTTCACGGGTACGTTCACCAACACCGGCAAATACGGATAAACCTCCGTGCCCTTTGGCGATGTTGTTAATGAGTTCCTGGATCAATACCGTTTTTCCAACTCCTGCACCACCAAAAAGACCAATCTTACCCCCTTTTGCGTAAGGCTCGATCAGGTCGATGACCTTAATTCCGGTAAACAGGACTTCAGTTGACGTAGACAAGTCCTCAAATTTCGGTGATTCACGGTGAATCGGTAGGCCTTGATCCCCTGACTTTGGTAAATCACCAATGCCGTCAATCGCATCACCGATTACATTGAACAGACGTCCGTAGACATCCTCACCGATTGGCATCTGTATGGGTGCCCCAGTAACAACAGCCTCAGTACCTCGACTAAGTCCATCTGTAGAGTCCATAGAAATCGTCCGAACTGCATTTTCACCAATGTGTGATTGCACCTCTAAAACCAAGGTTTGACCATCGTTTTGGACTTCTATCGAATCGTAAATTTTTGGAAGGGAAACTCCGCTTTCAAATGCAACATCGACCACTGGGCCAATGATTTGAGCCACTTTACCTGTAACTTGTGCCATGTAAATCTTTTTTTTGTTTAATGGGGCATATTTTGCCCTTAAAAATCGCTGCAAAGATAGGTCATTCTCAGCAAAAAAAACAAAGGAAATTAGCAAATAAATTAGCGTGCTCGAGACCCCAAAACAATACGCCCCCGTGAACTAAATCACGAGGGCATATCAGCGTGTTTTAAGGAGTCTTCCTTATTGTAATTCTGGCGAATATTGTACTGGGAAGTCGTTGGCGTAAGCACGTTGACCAGCCTCAATAAAATTCGATCCGTATTTAGCATCGATGGCCTCCAAGAAGGCATTAGCCATTAAAGCATAACCTCTTGCGGTAAAGTGTACCCCATCAAGACTCACAAGTCCGCCCAAGACGAATTGTGTGGTCATCATAAAATCATCAAACATGATCCCCGATTGACTCGCACCTTCTAAAATGGTTCTTAGGTCAACTTTTGCTAAGTCGTACTGAGTACAAATGGCATCGACTGAAGCATTGTATGCATCTGTTGCCGTAATTACACGAGCAGTCTCTTGCTCAGTTAACACCCCACCATCAGCAAATGGAAAAGTAACCCCATTTACAGAAAATTGACCAGCCTGTTCTGCCGCAGTGGCAGCGGCCGCTTCTTCAGGAAGTCCTGCAGCCACTAATGCACCATAAACTGTGTCATAGACAAACTGATAATTCTCTTCATTAACCGTTCCAATCGAACCAGCGGCAGGCAAGAGCACTAAATCGGCAGAAGTCGCTTGTCTTGCTTGCCCAAATTGAGCAGACAATAAACCTGCTGTTAGTGGATCTAGTCCTCCGCCTTGCAATACGGCGTTGAGCTGATCAGCGATGTTTGGCAAATCTTTGTCAAAAATCACAATGGCACTTGGTCCTGTTTCAGAAAACGTTATGGATCTTTCTGGAACCCCTAAAAATGCAAAAGCACCATTCAAACCAGCGAAGGTTGCGTTAAGGGTCTGTATTTG
>WTIY01000226.1 GCA_011525065.1 Flavobacteriales bacterium | reverse complement strand
TAATTGCCGTTTTCAATTGGATCACGGTGGACTGGATTGGCGGTCCTACAGGACTCAATCTACATATCATCGCGCAAACCTCAGGACGCTACACTGGGCTTTCACTTCAGTATATTTTGGGTAATTTATTTGCCCCAGTGGCGTGGATCATCGGTGTACCAGCGACAGATATTGTTGCCGTTGGGCAACTGCTGGGCGAAAAAACCATCCTCAATGAATTTTTTGCCTACGCCTCGTTATCCGATTTAAAAAACAGTGGACTACTGACTTCAAATCGATCCATTGTGATTGCGACTTATTCACTCTGTGGTTTCGCGAATTTTGCCTCTATTGGCATCCAAATCGGTGGCATTGGCGGACTAGCGCCAAGCCAACAAGCCAATTTGGCAAAATTTGGCATAAAAGCATTAATCGGTGGGACAGTTGCAGCTTTGATGACTGCGACCATTGCCGGTATGCTAATTGGCGGTTAATAACTTGTGATAAAAGTGCTGTTTTGACGCCATAACACCGGCGGTCATTTTTTTATTTTTACCATCATTCGAATCGATAAAGTGACATGAAACAATATCACGATTTAGTGCGCCATGTTCTGACCCACGGAGCGGTCAAAGAAGACCGTACGGGGACGGGCACAAAAAGTGTTTTTGGCCATCAAATGCGTTTTGACCTCAGCGAGGGTTTTCCGATGGTAACCACAAAAAAACTGCACCTGAAATCAATTATTTACGAGCTGTTGTGGTTTTTAAAAGGGGATACAAACATCGGTTATCTTCAAGACAATGGCGTGCGTATTTGGAATGAATGGGCTGACGAGCAAGGAAATCTAGGGCCTGTTTACGGCCACCAATGGCGCAATTGGAACAGCGAAGAGATCGATCAAATCAAAGAAGTCATCGAGACCCTAAAAAATAATCCAGACAGTCGCCGTATGCTGGTGAGTGCTTGGAATCCATCGGTTCTTCCCAATACAAAAATTTCGTTTGCAGAAAATGTAGCCAACGGCAAAGCGGCATTACCGCCCTGTCACGCATTCTTTCAATTTTATGTGGCTGACGGGAAGCTCTCCTGCCAGCTCTATCAAAGAAGCGCTGATATTTTCTTAGGAGTTCCTTTTAATATCGCTTCCTACGCTCTGTTGACCTTAATGATGGCGCAAGTTTGTGGTTATGCCCCAGGCGATTTTGTACACACCTTCGGAGATGCGCACATTTACAGCAACCATATGGAGCAACTTGAACTCCAATTGTCGCGCGAACCTCGACCTCTGCCGAAAATGCACTTAAACCCTGAGGTTAAAGACCTATTTGAATTTAAGTTCGAAGATTTTACGCTGACCGATTACGACCCACATCCACACATCAAAGGCGCTGTAGCGGTATAAAGACTCCATTGACCCTATAAAAGAGATATTCATGAAAAATTTAATCTTAACCGCAACCCTTAGCTTACTGACCTTTAGTCTCTCAGCCCAAGAATGGGGCACGGTTGAAAAAAATAATGTAACCCTTAAAGAAATTGCCCCGGTATGGGAAGGCTGTGAAGCCCAGAGCGGTGCGGGACTTCAAAAATGCTTCACTCAAAAACTCACCCAGCACGTTGTAAAAAATTTCAAGTATCCAGCAGACGCTTACAAGAGCAATACGCAGGGGCGTGTGATTGTGGAATTCATCATCAACACTGAGGGCCTAGTCGAAATAAAAAAGGTCAGTGGCGGGGCAGCAGCACTTCAGGAAGAGGCGCGTCGCAACATCAGTTTGATCCCCAAAATGGCACGACCGGGCATGTACGCCGGAAAACCGAAGGCCATTCAATATACGGTGCCTTTCGATTTTAAAACAGGCAAATAAAGAAAGTTCAAACCATTAAACAGTCCAAGGAAACGCTCGGTTTATGATTACAATGATTGCGGCGATAGGCACCAACAATGAATTGGGCAAAGACAACGATCTGGTCTGGCACTTACCAGACGATTTTAAGCGCTTTAAAACCTTGACCACAGGGCACCACATCATCATGGGGCGTAAAACCTTTGAGTCATTTCCTAAGCCATTGCCTAATCGCACGCACATCGTGATCAGCCGTAATGAAGATTATGCCGTTCCTGATGGCGTTTTGTTGGCCTCAAACATGTCAGAGGCCTTAGCCTTGACCCATGGGGATGTACAGCCCTTTATTATTGGGGGTGGCGAAATATATCGATTGGGGATGGACCGCGCTGATTGTTTGGAAATTACCCATATCGATGGGACATTTGATTGTGATACCTATTTTCCTGAAATAAATATGGATCAGTGGCGGTGTGTATCCCAAGTGCCCCACCCAAAAGACCAGCGACACGATTACGCCTTTAAATACTGTACTTATCACAAGATAAATTAAACCTTATGAACGCATACGTTTTTCCAGGCCAAGGAGCCCAATTTACCGGAATGGGGCAAGAGTTGTTCGAACAATCTGCTTTGGCCAAATCGCTTTTCCAGCAAGCCAATGAAATCCTCGGCTTTGACATTACTAAGGTCATGTTTGAAGGCTCTGCTGAGGACCTAAAACAAACGGAGGTGACTCAACCCGCGGTATTTTTACACGCAACCATATTGGCTCAAGTCCTGGGAGATTCCTTTGCGCCAGATATGGTAGCAGGGCATTCTCTCGGGGAGTTTTCTGCCCTAGTGGCAAATCGTTGCTTGTCTTTTGAGGATGGTCTAAAATTAGTGTCACAACGTGCTCAAGCCATGCAAAAAGCTTGCGCCCTTGAGCCCTCAACCATGGCCGCTGTTTTAGGCCTCGAGGATGCCGTAGTGGAAGAAATATGTGATAATACTCCTGGTACAGTGGTAGCTGCCAATTACAATTGTCCCGGTCAGCTCGTAATTTCGGGTAGCCTAAAAGCGGTTGAAACGGCCTGTATAAAACTGACAGAGGCGGGAGCCAGACGTGCCTTGATGTTGCCTGTAGGTGGCGCTTTTCACAGTCCGCTCATGGCGCCTGCTCAAGATGAATTGGGCAAGGCCATTGAAGCCACAGAATTTGCCCCTCCAATTTGTCCCATCTACCAAAACGTAACGGCCTCGGCCGTGACTGATCCGGGAGCCATCAAAAGCAATTTACTCTCTCAACTTACCGCTCCTGTACGATGGACTCAAAGCGTGCAACAAATGATTCGCGATGGTGCCAGCGGCTTCATCGAGGTAGGTCCCGGAAATGTCCTACAAGGATTGGTTAAAAAAATTGATCGAGGGGTCCAGACCCAAAAAGCGAGTCTCGAGGTCTAAAGACCTCTAATGCGCTTTTCCCAGGCCCAGGCTGAAGACAAGGAAGACGCTAAATCTCTTTTGGTCGACCAGCCCAATATTTCAGTGGCTTTTGTGGTGTCGGCATAGACAGCAATGACATCACCAGCCCGCCGGCCGACAATCTTATAAGGCAGTGATACCCCGGTGGACTGCTCAAAAGTCTGAATGACTTCAAGGACTGAATTGCCTTGACCCGTGCCCAGATTAAATACCTCAACCGGCTCTTGTTGTTCACGGTCCATCAATCGATCTAGAGCGACGACATGCGCCTCTGCTAAATCCATAACGTGTATATAATCCCGAATACAACTGCCATCAGGAGTGGGATAATCATCACCAAAAACAGAGAGCTCTTTACGAAGGCCAGCCGCTGTTTGCGTGATGAATGGGACTAAATTCTGAGGAACCCCCTTGGGCAACTCACCGATAAGGGCTGAATCATGAGCGCCAATAGGATTAAAATATCGCAACAATACGGTGCTTATTTCGCTGACCTGACAAACATCATGGAGAATTTCTTCAGCGATTTGTTTGGTATTGCCATAAGGCGATAAGGCTCGCTTGATGGGCGCTGATTCATCGATAGGCAAATGATCAGGCTCTCCGTACACGGTGCAGGAGGAGCTAAAAATAAAGTTATGGACATTGTGCGCTACACAATTTTGCAAAACATAAATCAAGCCGTTGAGATTGTTTTCGTAATACAAGAGAGGATTTTCAACACTCTCCCCTACAGCCTTACTGGCGGCAAAGTGAATAACCCCATCGAACTGATGCCCTGAGAAAAGCTGGGCGACGGCAGATTTATCGCGTAAATCTAACTCAATAAAATTCGGACTAAAGCCTATAATGTCCCTTAAGCCACTTAGGACCTCACGTTCTGAATTGGACAGATCGTCGACAATCAATACTTGGTAACCACTTTCATGCAGCGCCACCACTGTGTGTGAGCCAATATAGCCAAGTCCGCCCGTTACCAGAATTTTACCCATTGCGATGTGTATTTACAAAGTCAATTACCGTCTGGGTAATGAAATCAATTTGGTCTTGTTCTAATTCAGTGTGCATGGGCAGCGAAATCACCGATTGAACGAGGGCATTGGTCACTGAAAAATCGGCTTCTTGATAACGCTCATCGGTATAAGCCTTTTGAGCATGCAGGGGAATGGGATAGTAAACCCCGCAAGGGATGCCGGCTTGGTTTAAATGTTGAACAAGCGCATCGCGATCAATCCCTTCAATTGTCAAGGTATACTGGTGAAACACATGGCAATCACACTGAGCACAAATGCCCTTTTCAGGACCACAAAAACCAGAGGGCACCGTAATGCCCTCAATATCTTTAAAGGCAGCGGTGTAGGCTGATGCAGCCTTTCTTCGCGCAGCGTTATAAGCGTCCAAATTTGGGAGCTTTGCTCGCAAAACGGCAGCCTGTAATGCATCCAGACGCGAATTTACCCCAACCACATCATGGTGATAACGCTGGTACATTCCGTGGTTAACGATACCCCTTATGGTATGAGCTAAATCGTCATCATTCGTAAAAATAGCACCACCATCACCGTAGCATCCTAAATTTTTACTCGGAAAAAAAGAAGTCGAGGCCACATGCCCGATGGTTCCCGTTTTCATTTTGCGACCGTCATTAAAAGTGTACTGGGCACCAATCCCTTGAGCGTTGTCTTCAATCACAAATAGGCCATGCTCTTCAGCCAAAGCCATTAGTGGCTCCATATCTGCGGTTAGTCCAAATAAGTGTACCGGGACGATGGCCTTGGTTCGGGGGGTAATGGATCGAGCCACGGCATCTAGATCAATGTTAAAATTAATGGGGTCGACATCGACCAGCACTGGTGTCAACCCTAATAGAGCAATCACCTCTACGGTTGCAGCAAACGTAAAATCGGCAGTAATCACCTCATCACCTGGTTTGAGTCCTAACCCCATCATGGCCACCTGCAAGGCATCTGTGCCATTCGCACAGGGGATAACGTGCTTGACCCCGAGATAAGTTTCTAGTTCTTTTTGAAATGAGTGAACCTCTGGGCCGTTAATGAAACTCGCCGATTCGATGACCTCTTGCATCGAGGCACTTACGCGGTCCTTAATTCCAGCGTATTGGCCCTGTAGGTCAACCATTTGTATTTTTTTCATTGGGTGCAATTTGAACGTCTCAAAACTACGAAAAATTGATCGATGACCGCCGGAGTTTTGGCTAAAGAAGCGTAATTTAGCGCAAAGGCTTATGGGGCAACTATTATACAACACACTGAGCGTATTGGGGCAACTTACTCTTCGCCCATTACAATGGGTAGGGTCGAGAAAACTGCGTGAATTTTGGGTGGGCCGCACCGAAACTTGGGCGCGGTTACAAGCACTTGATCCTATGAATGACAAACGTTTATGGATGCATTGTGCCTCGCTGGGTGAATTCGAACAAGGCAGGCCGATTTTAGAATGGTTGCGCAAACAATACCCCGAGCACCAAATCGTACTTAGCTTTTTTTCGCCCTCTGGCTACGGACCCAAAAAGAACACCCCCTTAGCCGACGTCGTGGTGTATTTGCCCTGGGATCAACCCAGTAACGCAAGAAAATTTGTACAAACGGTCGCTCCCGGGGCGGCATTTATGGTTAAAAGTGATCTTTGGCCCAATTACCTTATCGCATTAGAGCAACGGCAAATCCCCTGCTATGTGATTGCAGCGCGATTTAAGCCGAAACATTGGATCTTTGGCCCTGCCGGCCAATTCATGCGCCATAGGCTGAGAAAAATCAGACATGTATTTGTTC
>WTIY01000217.1 GCA_011525065.1 Flavobacteriales bacterium | reverse complement strand
CTGGTAGCTCAGTAATTGGCCTAAATGCGGCGTACCAATTCAATGCTCAGCAGGCCTCCGTAGGAGATTTGTTAGATCCTCCCGAACATATTTAAGCCAACATCCAGAGTTTAAATTTGTGTCATTACCGGTTTTCCGGTTCATTAATATTTATTATGTTTTCTAGTTTTAAAAAAGATTTTGCGGCGAGTATCGTCGTGTTTTTTGTTGCATTACCCTTGTGTTTGGGTATTGCTTTGGCCAGTGGCGCTCCGCTGTTTTCCGGTCTTATTGCGGGAATCGTGGGTGGTATTGTCGTTGGAGCCTTGAGTGGCTCACAGATCGGTGTAAGTGGTCCAGCTGCTGGTTTGGCGGCCATTGTCTTGGTAGCCATCACTGCACTGGGTGGATTTGAAAATTTTATTGCCGCTGTAGTTATTGCAGGATTTTTTCAAATCGCCATGGGGGTTTTGAAACTCGGAATTATCGGACTTTACTTTCCGTCCTCTGTGATTAAGGGAATGTTGTCTGGTATTGGTTTGATTATCATCATCAAACAGATTCCTTATTTTTTCGGTTATGTCGGTTCGGGTGACCAGCAGGTCTCTGATCTTTTTTCCCTGTCTTCGTTTGAGTTGGGTGCTGGTCTAACCGGTATTTTATCGATGATTATCTTGCTTACGTGGCCAAAGATTCAGGCAAAAGTACCGGCATTCATTCAATGGGTTCAGGCACCCTTGTTGGCTGTTATATTTGGCGTGATTTATGTTGTTTTCATGAGTGATGGACCATGGTCTATTCAAGCAGACAGTCTTGTATCCGTTCCAGTAATCGGTGAGAGTGGCGGATTTGAATCACTAATTGTTTTTCCAAATTTTGACGCGTTTTTGCGTGTTGATGTTTGGATAACTGCAGCGACCATTGCTTTGGTAGCCAGTCTAGAGACCTTATTGTGTGTTGAGGCAACTGATCGCTTAGATCCCGATAAAAGAGTTACCCCGACCAATAGGGAACTTTTGGCACAGGGTGCGGGTAATATTATTTCTGGTATGATCGGGGGGTTACCAGTAACTCAGGTAATTGTGCGCAGTAGTGCCAACATCCAGTCTGGTGGAAAAACCAAACTCTCTGCCATTATGCACGGTTTTTTCTTGGTCATATCGGTATTGACGATACCAGATTTACTGAATCTCATTCCGTTATCGGTCTTAGCGGCGATTCTTCTTGTGGTTGGCTATAAACTGGCTAAGCCCGAACTCTTTATCAAGATGTACCAACTTGGATGGAAGCAGTTCTTGCCTTTTATAACCACCATTGTATTTATCCTGGCTACAGATCTGCTCACCGGTATTGGTGTTGGTTTACTGGTCGGTGTGGTGGTTATTTTGATTAAGAGTTATCAAAATTCCCATTTTTTGCATTTGGAAGAGAATCACGAAGGGGGTGATACCTACAAAATGACCTTGGCAGAAGAGGTCACCTTTATCAATAAGGGCGCAATTCAAAAAGAACTCAATGCCCTTGAAGAGAATAGTTTTTTGGAATTGGATGTCCAACAGACACGTTATTTAGATCACGATATTATTGAAATCCTCAATAATTTTGTGGAACGGGCAAAAAACAAGTCAATTAATATTAAACTCATTTCAGAAAGAGGAGTGGTAGAAAATCCGAGTGATTACAGCGCCATTTTTTATTCAAAAAAACACAAAAATTAAATCGTATGAAAGCACAAACGAAACAAACGCAGTCACAAATGACGCCAGATACGGCCATTGAAGCACTTAAAGAAGGGAACCTTCGCTTTCAGAAAAACAATCCGGTCAACCGTGATCTTTTGGAGCAGGTTGATGATACAGCCACTGGGCAATACCCATTCGCAACAATTTTGAGTTGTATCGATTCAAGGGTCTCCTCAGAATTAGTCTTTGATCAAGGCATTGGTGATATTTTCAGCATTCGTATCGCTGGGAACTTTGTCAATGAGGACATATTGGGTAGCATGGAATTTGCGTGCAAGTTAGCAGGAACTAAGGTGGTTGTTGTCTTGGGACACACCAGTTGTGGCGCGGTTAAAGGGGCATGTGATCATGCGCGATTGGGTAATTTAACTGCTTTAATCAAAAAAATTGAACCGGCCGTTTTTGCCACGGAGTTACCAAAATCTGAATATGAACGCAATTCTGGTAATCTAGAATTTGTCAATGCCGTTGCTAAGACCAATGTCGAAATGACCATGGATCATATTCGTGAGCGCAGTGAGGTACTCAGAGACATGGAGGCCAGTGGAGAAATAAAAATTGTCGGTGCCATGTATGATATCTCTAACGGAACGGTTGAGTTTTATTAACGGTTTCGTAAAATCAGAAGCCGGCCGTTAAAACCGCTGAACTTAAAAAGCGCTTCCTAGGGGAAGCGCTTTTTTTAGTTCTTGATAATTTTAAAACTCTGTATTTCTCGTGCGTTTTGAATACGTAGAAGATACATTCCTTGAGCTAAATGGCTTGTATTTATCGATGGGTTATCTGGTTTTAACTCACCGGAGTACAGAATTTCGCCCAATTGATTTACCAGTATATATTCGTAGTTCGTGCCGAGCTTTATGCCCCTTATGGTCAATTCATCAACCACAGGATTTCTACTTAAAGTGAGTGCGGTTTGCTGACTCGATGGATTATTTAAATTATTTTGATAAACCCTTACAAAATCAATTTCCATAGCGTCTTGGGTGAACCCCGTCGGAATTATTTCAGGCAGTATAGCTACGTTCAGTAAGAGGTATTGATTTAGATCAAAGGGCCATGTCTCCATATTCTGCTCAGCAGGCTGATAGACGTAATGCACCTGATTGTCTACAGCGAAAGTCAATTTTGTTTCATCCCAATCCATACTGTAGAGGTGAAATTCGCTCGACACATTATTGACATAACGTCCGCCAACATTAACCGTGCCGCCATAACTTGACGGGGTATGGGTGGCACTAGATATATAATTTTGATTGGCTCCCCAATGCTCCATAATGTCTATTTCTCCACAAGCTGGCCATGGAGTCGTTCCGTATTCTGACGCAAAATAACCTCCGGTCTCGGTGATGTTTTGGCCCAGCATCCATATGGCCGGCCAGGTGCCTAATCCAAATGGCAATCGTGCACGTACCTCTACGCGACCATAAGTGAAGGCAAACTTGCTGTTTAATCGCGCCGAGGTGAACTCTTTAGTAATGCCTTGTTGGGTATAATTTTCTCTAATGGCCATTATTTTCAAGGTACCATCACTGACAAATGAATTTTCAATTCTATTGGTGTAATGCTGTATTTCACCATTATACCAACTTTCGCCATTGGGAATTAGTGTTTGATGGTGCCATTTGTCCGCGTTGATTGGACCGTCAATTTCAAATTCATCAGACCAAACGAGATTTTGAGCCTGCCCATTTAACAATGGGAGCATGCAAAGCATTAAAAGCAAAGAATTCGTCTGCCAGTTTTTATGTGTCATTTTTTGGATGGATTTGTGGATAAAGGTACGACCTTAATACAGAATAAATTTGGTATTTTTAAGAGATCGAATAACGACAAGCAATCATGACCGCAATACCAAGAAAAAAAAGACATCCACAGCTTGTATTGCTTGTATTACTGGTGTTTTTTGTGATTTCATTTATCACAAACATCCTCAATTCCATCATTGTTGCCGTAAAAGAAAGTTTTGACCTGTCTTTGAGCGCAGCAGGATTATTGCCCTTTTCTTTCTTTATTGCCTACGCCGTGATGTCCATACCGGCTGGCCTCATGACCGAGCGCTTTTCAAGTAGAGCCTTATTGTCCGGTTCTTTTGTCGTTATTGTTCTGAGTTGTTTCTCGCTGGTCATGAATCCAAACTATTTCTTTTTTCTGCTTACTTTATTCGTCTTGGGTTTGTGTATGGCTGTGCTACAGGTCATCATTAATCCGATGTTGAGAATGGCTGGTGGTGAAGAGCATTTTGCTTTCAATTCCGTGATGGCCCAGGTCGTTTTTGGATCTGCATCATTTTTAAGTCCACTCTTGTACATGCGTTTGGCCAGTACTCAAAACCAAAGCAAACTGTTTGGGATCATCAAACCATGGATCCCAAACGACATGCCTTGGTTGAGTTTATACGTGTTTTTCGCTGTTTTAGCCATGATTGTATTGGTCATTATTCGTTTTGTTCAATTTCCTAAAAACGAACAACAACCCCTTGAAGCAAAGGGAGTTTCTGGTTATTCTGAACTCCTAAACAACCCTTGGACCTATTTATACTTTTTTGGCATTTTTGCTTATGTCGGCTTTGAACAAGGTGTCGGCAACTGGATGGCGGAGTATTTATGGGTGTATCACGGTTTTGATGCCGCTTCAATTGGGGCTTCGACCGTGTCTTATTTCTGGGCCATGTTGACCGTAGGTTCATTGGTGGGGCTGGGCCTACTCAGACTTTTTGACAGCAGAACTGTCCTTGTTTGCAGTAGTTTCGGGGCCATAGTGTGTTTGTTGTTGTCGCTTTTCGGTGCTGGATCACTCGCTGTGATTTCATTTCCAGCCATCGGCTTTATGATATCCGTGATGTGGTCCATCATCTTTTCGCTAGGTCTGAATTCAATGCCTCGACATCATGGTGCCTTTTCGGGTATTTTATGTACGGGCATTGCTGGGGGCGCGATTTGGCCGCTGATTGTAGGTTATGCCGGAGATTTAATGAATTTAAAGTGGGCCATGTTGTTGTTGCTCATACCCTTGGGGTATATTTTTTCTATTGGTTTATGGTCAAAGCCATTAATTAAAAATCAAACCATTCGAAGTCGTTCGAATAAATAAATCATGAGATGAAACCACAACCGTATAAAACCGTTTTGGGCATTGATATTGGAGGAACTAAAATTGATTTAGGTCTAGTATCAGACGGTCAGGTAATCCAAAAACACAATTTCAAGATAGGTGACCTAAATGATCGTAAGTCTTTATTAGATGGTTTAGTCTCGGCAATAAAGTCCTTTGATGTGTCTGAAATTCAGGCTATTGGTATAGGTGTTCCCGGAATAGTGGATCCGGATCGAGGATTCGTGCTCGATCTTCAAAACATACCATTGTGGTTCGAATTGCCTTTAGCGGATCTTTTAGAAAAAGAATTTCAACGGCCCATAAAACTCAATAACGATGCCAATTGTTTTGCTTTAGGTCACGCCCATTTTGATGTGGGCAAAAAATGGCGAAATTTTGCCGCTTTGACGCTAGGTACGGGCTTAGGAATGGGGATGATCATAAATGGGGAACTGTATTCAGGATTAATGTCTGGTGCTGGTGAAATAGGCATGGTACCTTATCGAGATGGCATCGTGGAAGATTACGCTGCGAGTCAGTTTTTTGTTCGTCAATTTGGGATGAGCGCTGAACAATTACATCATATGGCTTTGGATGGAGATCCGATGGCTTTGGATGCCTATAGCCAGTATGGGAATGAATTGGGCAATGCCCTAAAAATCGTGATGTCAATGATGGCTCCTGAGGGTATTGTCTTAGGTGGGTCCATCGCAAAAGCTCATGAGTTTTTTTGGTCGTCGATGATTATGAGCCTTGAGCATTTTGAATACCGAGCACAACTCGAACAAACCAGCGTAGTAACCTCTAAACATTCGGATATTGCTCTTCTGGGGGCGGCTGCCTTATGTTGGGCATGATTTTTCTCCACTTTTGGGTCATTTATACTTTGTCCAAATGTGGATGTTTCGTACTTTCACAAAAAAAAACTTATCATGGTAAAATTTTACAGAGTATTCGTTTTAACGATGTTTGTTGGCCCATTTTTATCGGCCCAAACACCGGCGGAGCGTCAGGAGATTACGCGCGATTATGATTTGGCCAAAATGGCGGAATTAAGGGCTGAATTTTTGCAATCAGAGCAAGAGCAAAGAGCTCAGGCGCTGGAGATGGCAGCGATCAAAGGTTGGCCAGAGACCATTCAAAATCAGGATGGATTTATTGGTAGTTTGATTGGAATTTACGAGAACGGTGAACCAAAATATCGTATCACGCACAACAGAGAAGGTGGGATCACCACCCGTGCGAACACCCTGCACACAGGTGGAGTTACCGGATTGG
>WTIY01000030.1 GCA_011525065.1 Flavobacteriales bacterium | reverse complement strand
AAATAAGCCAAAACTAACCAGTACATGGCTGACGAACCCGTTGTTTCGAATTCTGAAGAAGCAGCAGACATAAAAAAGAATCCTGTTCCCATAATGATCAAGCCAATAATCATTTTAAACAGTGAGGTTGACAATTTGCCTTTTAGTTTACGTTTGGCCCAATATGCGGCAACAGACGTTCCCAAAAATATAATGAACATGGCATTCAAGGATTGAAACCATGATGCTGGTATTTCATAGCCCAAAAGCATTCTGTTTGTGTTCTCCATGGCGTAAATATTCATCAAGCCTCCGGCCTGCTCAAAAGCACCCCAAAACACGATGACCAAGAAAAAGGACAGGAATAAAACAACCACGCGATCTTTTTCGACTTTAGTCAAAGGACGATTCATGGCCTCGATCTGTTTAGCATCAGTGGAACTGCCTAAAAAGTTCCCCACATCAGTCAAATATTTTTGACCCATGACGTATTGAATTAAACCCAGAGTCATCCCGATACCAGCCAGGCCAAATCCGTAGTGCCAGCCCATTACCTCACCGACATAACCCACGATTATACTCGATAAAAAGGCGCCTAAATTGATGCCGATATAGAAAATCGTGAAGCCTTTGTCACGACGGATGTCCCCAGGCTGATAAAGACCACCGACCATGGTAGAAATATTGGGTTTAAGCATCCCAACTCCGGCGATAATAAGCGACAATCCTGTATAAAACGCCCACATTGTTTCAACAGCCAGTATGCTGTGTCCTAAGACCAATAGTATGCCGCCATAAAGCACTGATTTTTTTTGCCCAAACATTTTATCGGCCAACCAGCCACCCGGTATTGAGGCCACATAAACCAGCATGGTGTACCATCCATAGAGGGCCAGAGCACTGTCATTGGCCCAGCCCAATCCGGCATTTTCGGCATCCGTTTGAGAGACTAGATAAAGAACCAAAATGGCGCGCATGCCGTAATAGGAAAAACGCTCCCACATTTCGGTAAAAAACAGGACGAACAATCCTCTAGGGTGTCCAAAAAACTCTTTTTTCGTGGTTGCTGTTGTCATAAATTCTGAATTAATGTTAAGATTATTTTATTGGTTAAGGTCAAAATGGTTTTACTCAATGGTTCGTGAATTATTCCAGAGGGCTGGGATGCATTAAGTGCTCTTTGAGAAATTCTGTCATTTTTCGATAAAGGTGCAAACGGGTATAGCCCCCATAAATGCCATGATTTTTATCCGGATAAATGAGCCAATCGAATTCTTTGTTCGCGCTAACCAGTGCATCGATTAATCGCATGGAATTTTGAACGTGCACATTGTCGTCCGCCGTGCCATGTACGATGAGCAAATTACCTTGCATGTTTTGCACATGATCTAAGGGAGCGTAAGCATCGTATCCCACAGAATTTTCTTGGGGCAGTCCCATGTAGCGCTCCGTATAAATCGTATCGTAGTAACGCCATGAGGTCACTGGCGCTACAGAGATCGCAGTGGAAAAGACACCTTGTCCTTGAAACAGACAATTTGCAGACATAAATCCACCGTAACTCCAGCCCCAAATGCCTATATGTTCAGGATCGACAAAAGACCATTCACTGATCTGTTTGGCCGCTTGGATTTGATCTTCCACCTCGTACTTACCCAGTTTACCCTGAGTCATTTTTTTAAAATCCCGTCCTTTTAGGCCAGTACCTCGACCATCAACACAAACCACAATCATGCCTTGGTTCACTAAAAATTGATGCCAGTAGTCGTTCGCGTTATGCCAACGATCGGCCACTTGTTGAGAGCCCGGGCCGCTGTATTGATACATCAGTACTGGATATTTTTTCTCAGGATTCAAATTGGCAGGTTTGATGGTGTAGGTATTTAACCAATGGCCATTGACCCAGATACTGTCAAAAGTTTTGGGGTTGAGCGCGTAATTCACCAAGGTTTCCGAAAGGGCAGAATTATCCTCAATTACCCTTAACTCTTGGCCATCAAGCCCAGAATGTAGCGAGTAATGCGGTGGGGTGCTGACCGAAGAATGGGTTTGAATCAAATGACTAAAATCTGCGTTATAATCCGCAGAATTTGTCCCCTTTCTCTGTGACAAACGAATCGTGTTACTGCCTGAAATGTTCATAGAATATAAATCCCTGTAACGACTGCCTCTTTTTGAAGATTGAAAGTACAGACGTCCTAGTCTCGGATTAAAACCATAAAAATCAGTAACGTCATAAGACCCCTTTGTCAGCTGCTGAATCAAATCGCCTTGAGCATCGTAATGATACAAATGACGCCATCCGTCTTTTTCACTGGGCCAAATAAAACTGTTGTCGTTGAGAAAAGTCAAATCATCATGGACATCCACAAAAGCCGAATCTCTCTCTTCAAGGAGCATTTTTGTCAAATTCGTCTGGGCGTCAACCTGCAATAAAAATAGATGATCTTGAGTCCGATTCATGAGTTGCACACTCAGGTATCGCGGAGACTTGGACCATTTAATTCGAGGAATATATTCGTAGGGCCAAGCCGACAAATCTACTGATTTAGTCTGGCCATTATTCAGGTCGTGTATCAGCAGTGTCACGCTCGCATTAGCCTCACCGGCCTTAGGGTACTTGAATACGTCCTGATTTGGATATAAACCCTGCCCATAAACATCCATGGAAAATTCTGGAACCTGGGTCTCGTCAAAACGCAAAAAAGCTAGATATTGACCGTCGCTGCTCCATTGATGCGCCCGAACAAAACCGAACTCCTCCTCATAAACCCAATCTGTTTTACCATTGATGATTTCATTAAAGCGCCCATCAACGGTTACCTGTACGTTCTTTCCGGTTTGCACCTCTTGATAAAACAGGTTGTTGTCTTTTACAAAGCTCAAAAATCGACCATCGGGACTAAAAGTGACTTCCTGCAAGTGATTCCCCTCCACAGGTCGAATCACCTCTGAAGTGAGGTCGTAAAAATAGTGTTGAGCGTAATAGGAACGACGGTATATGCCTTCCCGCTGTGATTTAATCAAAATTCCCCGCTCGTCTGGACTAAAGTCGTAAGCAAAAATACCCTGTATTGCCGGAAAATTACTCCCGTCAAACAACACTGAATCTTTATTACCTGTGGCGTAGGCATATCGATTAATTTCCATAGCCCCAGTACTGTCATTGCGCTCTAAAATAGTAAAGTGCGCGCCATCGCGCATGCTTTTTATGGATTTTAAGCCTGTAGGGGTGAAGGTTCCAGTCCAAATTTCGGCCAAAGTGAGTTCACGAGTTTGTGACCCCATATTGATTGTCCAAAAAACACCGATAATTACCGTCAACAAAGCCCTCACATCGTGTCGCCTCATCCTTGAGATTTAGGTTGTTTAAATCGAATTGTAAGATAAGGCTTTTTGAATAAATTTTGAACCAGAGTGCCAATGAAAAGCCATTCTCATGCCTGACAAAAGACTTATATTTGCAACTCAAGCGGTTTCATTCATGAACGATAAATCCATTAACGGCTTTTCAAAACGCTCCAAGGCTGAAAAAATCAACTGGCTCACAGAGACCTTCTTGAATGGTGACCAAGAGTCCGCTAATTTACTGCGTGTTTATTGGCATGAGGATGAGCAAAGGCAAAAAAGACATGATGAATTCATAGAAAATGCCTTGACTAACTTTTTCTTGCCCTTTGCCGTGGCCCCAAACTTTAAGATCAACGGTGAGTTTCACGCCATCCCCATGGTCATTGAGGAAAGCTCTGTGGTTGCCGCAGCGAGTAATGCAGCTAAATTTTGGGCGGCGCGTGGCGGTTTTCAAGCGCGCATTATTAGCCGGACAAAAAGCGGACAAATTCATTTAAATTATTCAGGCGAAAGCGCGGTTCTAAATGATTTTTTCGAGCAGCATAAACAGCAGTTAAAACAGAGCATCGGCCCTTTATCTAAAGGCATGGAAGCCCGAGGCGGAGGGCTTGTTTCTCTGGAATTAGTGGACCAAACAGCTCAGCTCGACGACTATTATTACATCGATGCGAAGTTTGAAACCGCAGACGCCATGGGTGCCAATTACATCAATTCGTGTCTTGAGACTATGGCGGCGACCCTGAAGTCCTTGGCATCGAATTTTTCGGGATTCGTCCCAGAGACTGCCACCCCCGAAGTGGTTATGAGCATCCTATCGAATTATGTGCCTGAGTGCCTGGTAGAGGTCAAGGTAACTTGCCCAGTCTCTGAATTGGCTCAAGAAGGCCTTTCGGGAAGCGAATTTGCAAATAAATTCGTTCGTGCTGTGGAGATCGCACACGCCAACCCCCTGCGCGGGGTAACCCACAATAAAGGCATTATGAATGGTGTGGACGCAGTGGTTTTGGCTACGGGTAATGATTTTAGGGCCATAGAAGCGGGAATCCACGCTTTTGCCTCAAGATCTGGTCAATATTGCAGCTTGTCGACGGCAAAAATAACTCAGGATGAATTCGAGTTTTCAATGCAACTGCCTCTGGCACTAGGAACCGTCGGAGGGCTCACAAAATTACATCCAATGGCTGGAGTTTCTCTGTCCATTTTACAAAATCCATCCGCGGAGCAACTCATGATGATTGTGGCCTGTGCCGGTTTGGCTCAAAACTTTGCTGCCGTGCGCTCTCTGATCACCACAGGCATCCAAAAAGGCCATATGAAAATGCATTTACTGAATTTATTAAGTCAATACGGAGCGACAGAATCGACAAAATCATTGGCCATCGAGCATTTTAAAACGCAGCCCATTTCTGCCCGTAATGTCGCTGAGTACGTGGTCAAACATCAACAGGATGCTTAATTTGGTGGGGCAAAGTAGCGATGAAAACTCGATTGGTTAAGTGATGCAAATTTACAAACACGGAAAACTATTGTTGACTGCGGAGTACGCCGTACTGGATGGAGCGTGTGCCCTTGCGCTCCCTACTGTGAAAGGTCAAAAATTCACCATCACCCAAAAAGATCAAGCGAACACCGTCATATGGCAAGCCTTAGACTGTGAGGGAAAATTGTGGTTTTGGGCTGAAATTAGGACTTCCGACTGGACCGTCATAAAAACCAATGAGACGGGGTCGGCCCGAGCCATTATCCAGCTATTAAAAGCCATCCATACCCAAAATCCTTCAATGTTTTCCAATGGTTCAGGGCTTAAAATCAAATGTCAATTGGAGTTTCCCCAAGACTGGGGGCTAGGCAGCTCGTCGACCTTAATCGCGGCCATGGCCGAGTGGAGTAAAACCGACCCTTACTGGCTTTCAAAAAAGACATTTGGGGGCAGTGGTTACGACCTTGCAGCAGCCAATATGAATGGCCCATTCATCTATCAATTGTCCGAAAATGGACCAAAAATTAAAACGACACCCCTGAATTGGCCGTTTAAAGATCAGCTCTATTTTATCCATCGAAACAAAAAACAAAACAGCCGTGAATCCATTGCTCATTACAGAAATCAATCGATCAGCGAGGCTTGGCTGAATCAAATTAATGATTTGACGCAAGAATTTATTCAAGCCCGAGATGCCCAAGACTTCGGCCAGCTTATCCGGGCGCATGAATCCGCCATTGCTGAGGTGCTCAATTTAATTCCGGTAAAACAAGAATTATTTCCTGATTTCAAAGGTGAGATTAAAAGCCTCGGTGGATGGGGCGGTGATTTCATGCTGGCCCTTGGGCCAAAATCAAGCCCAGATTATTTTAAGGCCAAAGGATTTCCTACCGTGATATCTTTTGCCGACATGGTCCGATAATAAAATCCCCCCGCGCCACAGGCGCGGGGGGATTTTAAAACGATCAATCTTGCCGCTGATTAATAAAAATCTGCTCGATTATCTTCGATATCAGCAATGGCCTTAAGGGCATTAAATATCTTAGTGTTGATGGCGTTGACGGTTAAACCTGATTTCATCTGGTTTACATAAGAGGCATAATTGTCTAATCCTACGGCTGGCTGCTCAGCCAATACACGTACTTTAAACACTCCTGTCTCACCGTCGATCAAATCTGTTGTATTCAAAGCACCTACCCCGAAGGCTGCACCGACAACAACAGGCTCAGTTCCTGCGCCAGCGATGGTCGGTGTCGCACGCGTCAGTGCACTGGCTGTTTTCACAGCAACATTCTGACTGCTGGCCATCTCTTGAAGGC